>NZ_JBEYVJ010000067.1:0-30707 GCF_040643935.1 Kitasatospora sp. NPDC047058
GCGGCGCCCGGCGAGCCGCTGCCCCGGCGCGACTACCGGCAGAGCCACTCCCCGGCCGACGACCCGGCGGCCCTGCTCGACCTGCTGCACCACAACCTCGCCGACTACCGGGCCAAGGTGCACCGCTGCACCCCGGCCGGCCTGCCCGCACGCGTCGCCGCGCTGCTCGCCGCACGCGGCGCCCGGACCGTCGCGGTGCCGGCGGACCTGCCGGCCGCCTGGCTCGCCGCCGCGGCCGGAGTCGCGGCGGTCACCGACGACGGCACGCTCACCGCCACCGAGCTGGACCGGACGGACAGCGTGCTCACCGGCTGCGCGCTGGCGATCGCCGAGACCGGCACCCTGGTCCTGGACGCGGGCCCGGCGCAGGGCCGCCGCCTGCTCACGCTCGTCCCCGACCACCACATCTGCGTCGTGCTGGCGCCCGGGCAGGTGGTCGCCTCGGTACCGCTCGCCCTGCCCCGCCTCGACCCGTCCCGCCCGCAGACCTGGATCTCCGGGCCCTCGGCCACCAGCGACATCGAGCTCGACCGGGTCGAGGGCGTGCACGGCCCGCGCACCCTGGAGGTCGTGCTGGTCTCGGCGGACACCGCGACGCCGGCCCCGCCATGACGGCGGACGCCACCACGACGGCCCGGTGATCAGGCCGGGCGCAGCTCCAGCGTGCAGCACTTCGCACCGCCGCCGCCCTTGAGCAGCTCGGAGACGTCCACCGGCACCGGCTCGTAGCCGTGCGCGGCCAGCCGGACGGCCAGTGCCTTGGCGGTCTCCGGCAGCAGCACGTGCCGGCCGTCCGAGACGGCGTTGAGGCCCAGCACCTCGGCGTCCGCGCGCTCGGCCAGGATGGCGTCCGGGTAGAGGCTGCGCAGCAGCGCCTGGCTGTCCGGCGAGAACGCCGCGGGGTAGTACATGACGTGGTCGTCGTCGAGGACGGCGAGCGCGGTGTCCAGGTGGTAGAACCGCGGGTCGACCAGGGTCAGGCTGAGCACCTGGACGCCGAACAGCGCCCGGGCCTCGGCGTGCGCGGCCGGGTCGGTGCGGAACCCCGTCCCGGCGAGCACCCGGCGGCCGGCCACCAGGTGGTCGCCCTCGCCCTCGTTGACGTGGCCCGCCTGGTGGACCTCCCGGTACCCGTGGGCGCGGAACCACTCCTGGTAGGCCTCGGACTCGGCGGCCCGCTCCGGGTGCCGGAAAGTGGCCACCAGGGCCCTGCCGTTCAGCACGGTGGCGCCGTTCGCGGTGTAGACCATGTCGGGCAGGCCGGGCAGCGGGTCGATCAGCTCGACGGTGTGGCCGAGCCGCCGGTACAGCCGGTACAGGTGCTCCCACTGGCGGAGGGCGAGCGCGGTGTCGGTCGGCCGCGCCGGGTCCATCCAGGGGTTGATCGCGTAGTCGACGGTGAAGTGCGTCGGCCGGCACATCAGATAGCGCCGCGGCCTGGCGACGCGCTCCGGGGTTCGGTTCGGCATGCGGCAACCTCCGCCGTCCGGGGTTTCGGGAGTCGGGCGTGCGATCAAGCGGGCGCGTGACGGGACGCGGCCGTGGGACGGCCCCGGTGTGCGGGCCGGGTGTGCGGTCGCGCCGGTACGGCACCCAGAGGGCGGCTGCCCGGGTGCGGCGGGTCGCACACCCGCGCGGACGCGCCCGGTCGGCGCACTCCCCGGCGCACCCGCGCGCCCCACCGGCGCACGGCGGGCCATCTCACAGGCGCCGCGCGGTCGCGGTGGGTGGGCAGCACGTCGACCAGCAGGAGCGGACGCCGGTGCGACAGCACCGCGACCCACCCGGCGGCGACCGCACCCGCCAGGCTCAGCAGCGGCGCCACCAGCGACGCTGCGACCGGCGGGCCCGAGAGCCTCGCCACCTTGGCGCAGTGCTGGAACGGCACCAGGACGTCGCGGTGGTACGCGTCCGCCGCGTACCGCGCGAACAGCCAGCCCACGGCGCACGCGAGCAGCACCGCGCCGAGTGCACCCCACCGGCCGGCGCCCCACCGGCCCGCGCCGCTCCGGCCCGCCGTCGTCGTCATCGTGCCGCCCCCGTCCGTCGTGGCGGCCCGCCCTCCGGGCCGCCACGACGGGGACGCGGACGACGCGGCCCCGGTTCCGGGTGCTCCGGTGCGGCCGCTCAGTCCAGCACCGGCAGCAGCTCCGGGAGGTGCCCGTCCGAGGCCAGTGCCGCGGCCCGGCGCTCGGCCGGCACCTCGCCGTAGGTGGTGGTGCGCTGCCGGTGCGGCCGGCCCGCCGCCTCGGCTATCGCCTGCAGGTCCCGGACCGACTTGTAACTCCCGTACGCCGAACCGGCCATCCGCGAGATGGTCTCCTCCATCAGCGTGCCGCCCAGGTCGTTGGCGCCCGAGCGGAGCATCTCGGCCGCGCCCTCGGCGCCCAGCTTCACCCAGCTGGTCTGGATGTTGCGGATGTGCGGGTGCAGCAGCAGCCGGGCCATCGCCACCACCGCGCGGTTGTCCCGGGCGGTCGGCCCGGGCCGGGCGATGCCCGCCAGGTAGACCGGCGCGTTGGTGTGGACGAACGGCAGCGTGACGAACTCGGTGAAGCCGCCGGTCCGTTGCTGGATCCCGGCGAGCAGCCGCAGGTGCCCGAGCCAGTGCGCCGGGGTGTCCACGTGCCCGTACATCATCGTGGACGAGGAGCGGATGCCCAGCTCGTGCGCGGTGGTGACCACCTCGACCCAGGTGGCGGCCGGCAGCTTGCCCTTGGTGAGCACCCAGCGGACCTCGTCGTCCAGGATCTCGGCGGCCGTGCCGGGGATGGTGTCCAGCCCGGCCTCCTTGGCCGCCTGCAGCCACTCGCGGACCGACAGGCCGGTCCGGGTCGCGCCGTTGACCACCTCCATCGGCGAGAAGGCGTGCACGTGGATGCCGGGCACCCGCTCCTTCACCGCGCGGGCGATGTCGAAGTAGGCGGTGCCGGGCAGGTCCGGGTGGATGCCGCCCTGCATGCAGACCTCGGTGGCGCCGACCTCCCAGGCCTGCGCCGCCCGGTCGGCCACCTGCTGCAGCGAGAGCGTGTAGGCGTCCGCGTCGGTGCGGCGCTGGGCGAACGCGCAGAACCGGCAGCCGGTGTAGCAGACGTTGGTGAAGTTGATGTTGCGGGTGACGCAGTAGGTGACGTCGTCCCCGACCGCGTCGCGCCGCACGTCGTCGGCGATCCGGCAGAGCGCGTCCAGGGCCGGGCCGTCCGCGTGGAACAGGGCCAGCGCCTGGTCGTCCGTCAGCTTCTCCGGGTCGTCGGCGGCCACCGCCAGGGCCCCGCGCAGATCGCCCGCCAGCCGCTCCGGGGCGCCCTGGGCGAGCACCTGCTCGCGCAGCACCTCCCAGTCCCCGTAGACGTCCTCGAAGTCGGCCCGGCGGTCGCCGGTCCGGCCCTCGGTGTCGACGGCCGTGTGCAGGTCGGTCCGCCCGTACGAGGCCGGCAGGTCCTCCGGCTCCTGCCAGGGCAGGCCCCGGACCACCGCGTCCGGGCGGGCCAGACCGGTCTCCGGGTCGGAGAGCGCGCGCACGTGCGGCAGCACCCGCGGGTCCAGCCAGGGCTCGCCGTGCCGGACGTACTCGGGGTAGACGGCGAGGCGCTCGCGCAGCTCGAAGCCGGCCGCCGCCGACTGCTCCGCGAGCTTCTCGATCTGCGGCCACGGACGCTCGGGGTTGACGTGGTCCGGCGTCAGCGGCGAGACCCCGCCCCAGTCGTCGATCCCGGCGCCGATCAGCCGCCGGTACTCGCCGTCCACCAGGTTCGGCGGCGCCTGGAGGCAGGCCGACGGGCCCATGAGGTGCCGGGCGACGGCGACGGTGGCGACCAGCTCGTCCAGCTCGGCGTCCGGCATGCCGCGCATCGCGGTGTCGGGCTTGGCGCGGAAGTTCTGCAGGATCAGTTCCTGGATGCCGTGGTACGCGCGGGAGATCCGGCGCAGCGCGAACAGCGAGTCGGCGCGCTCCTCGTACGTCTCGCCGATGCCGATCAGCAGACCGCTGGTGAACGGCACCGAGCTGCGGCCGGCGTCCTCCAGCACCCGCAACCGGACGGCGGGCTCCTTGTCGGGCGAGCCGTGGTGCGGGCCGCCCGGCTCGCTCCACAACCGGGTGGCGGTGGTCTCCAGCATCATGCCCATCGAGGCCGAGACCGGCTTGAGCCGCTGGAAGTCCGTCCAGCTCAGCACCCCGGGGTTGAGGTGCGGGAGCAGGCCGGTCTCCTCCAGGATGCGGATCGACATCGCCCGGACGTAGGCGATGGTGTCGTCGTAGCCGTGCGCGTCGAGCCACTCGCGGGCCTCCGGCCAGCGGTCCTCGGGCTTGTCCCCGAGCGTGATCAGGGCCTCCTTGCAGCCCTGGTCGGCGCCCCGGCGGGCCACGTCCAGCACCTCGTCCGGCGACATGAACATCCCGTGACCGGCGCGGCGCAGCTTGCCGGGGACGGTGGCGAAGGTGCAGTAGTGGCACTTGTCGCGGCAGAGCCGGGTGAGCGGGATGAACACGCTCTTCGAGTAGGTGATGACGCCGGGCCGGCCCGCCGCCTCCAGACCCGCGTCGCGCACCCGGGCGGCGCTCCGGCAGAGGTCCAGCAGATCCTCGCCCCGGGCTTGGAGCAGCACCGCGGCCTCGGCCGCGTCCAGCGCGACACCGTCCCGGGCACGGCGCAGCGCGCGCCGCATCGCGTTCGCAGTCGGGGGGAAGGTTCCGTCCATGGCGGCGACACTACGCCAGTTCTGGTACGTCCGGAGTATGCAACCCTGAGGCCGTCTCAGGGTCGGGTGCGCCACGAGGTCGACCCCGATCTGGCCCTGCAGGGCGATGACCCGGGCGGCCCGGGGCCGTGTAATGGAGAGCACAGGCACGAGGGCCACGAGGCACCGGCGCGAGGGCACCGGCACGACGGGCCGGCACCTCGGCGCCGGCACGACGGGCCGGCACCTCGGCGCCGGCACGACGGCACTGGCACGACGGCACTGGCATTCGGTCACGGCTTACGGAGGGGTTGGACGCGATGACGGACGACACGGCAGCTGAGCGGTACGAGGACGGCGGCGTGCCGTACCGGGCGGGGCGGCGCACCGCGGTACGGGTGGGGGTGCCGGTGGCGGTGGCGGCGGTGATCGCCACGGGGATCGGCCTGGTGCCGGCCCTCGCGGCCGACTCCCCGCCGGACCTTCCGGCGCTGACGGCGGAACAGGTGGTGGCGAAGGCGCTCGGCTCGCAGGCGCAGACGCTCTCGGGCACGGTCTCGGTCTCCGCCGACCTCGGCGTGCCGGCCCAGTTGCTCGCGGCCGGCGGGGCGGCCGGGGTCCGGGCCGGGGACGGCGCCGGCCCGGGCGGACCGGGCGGCGCCGGGAACGCGTCCGGGGCCTCGCCCGAGGCCAAGCTGACCGAGCTGCTCGGCGGCGAGCACACCCTGCGGGTCGCCGTGGACGGCCCCGACCACCAGCGGATCGGACTGATCGAGCAGCTCGCCGGGTACGAGCTGGTCCGCAACGGCGACCAGGTCTGGGCCTGGGACAGCTCCACCAACGAGGCCGTCCACCTGACGGCCCCGCAGGGCGCCCGGCCCGACCACCACGCCGGCCAGGCGCCGCTGACCGGGGTGCCGGCCACCCCGCAGGAGGCCGCCCGCCGGTTCCTCACCGCGAGCGCGGGCACCACGGCCGTCACCGTGGACGGCACCGCGACCGTCGCCGGGCAGAAGGCGTACCAGCTCAGCGTGAAGCCCACCCAGGCCGGCTCGACCATCGGCGAGGTCCGGATCGCGGTGGCCGCCGACAACGGCGTGCCGCTCGCGGTGCTGGTCAAGGGCACGGACGGCGGCAAGGTGCTGGACCTCCGCTTCACCGAGGTGTCCTTCGCCAAGCCGCCCGCCAAGACCTTCGAGTTCACGGTGCCCAAGGGCGCCAAGGTGACGGAGCAGAAGGCCGGCGACGCACCGAAGGCCCCGGCCGGGCCGGACGCGCAGCGGGCGGCCGAGGGGCTGAACGTGGTCGGCGAGGGCTGGACGGCGGTGCTGACCGCCCAGCTGCCCACCGGTGACGTCCCGGCGCCGGCCGAGGGCAAGCGCCACGGCAAGGGCAAGGGCGACGGCAAGGGCGACGGCCCGGCCGGGATGCAGAACCCGCTGGCGCTGGCGAAGTCGCTCGGCAAGCCGGTCAAGGGCGGCTCGCTGATCAGCACCAAGGTGCTGAACGTGCTGGTCACCGATGACGGCCGGGTCTTCGCGGGCGCGGTGACGCTGCCGGTGCTGCAGAGTGCGGCCGGGGTGAACTGAGTGGCCCAGGCTCCCGTGACGGGGGACGTTACGGAGCCGGCCGGGGGGCGGGGCGCGGAGCTGCGCCCGGCCCCCGCGGCCGTTCCCGCCGCCGCGCAGGCGGCCCCGTCCGACGACGTGATCAGAACCCGCGGGCTGACCAAGCGGTTCCGCGGCGGCCAGCTCGCCGTGGACGGGCTGGACCTGACGGTCCCCCGCGGCTCGGTCTTCGGCTTCCTCGGGCCCAACGGCTCCGGCAAGACCACCACCATCCGGATGCTCATGGGCCTGATCGCGCCCACCTCGGGCGTGGCCACCGTGCTCGGCGCGTCGATGCCGCAGTCCGTCGCCACCGTGCTGCCCCGGGTCGGGGCGCTGATCGAGGGCCCGGCGCTGTACGGCTTCCTCTCCGGCCGGGACAACCTGGCCCGGTTCGACGCCGCCGACCCGACCGCCGACCCGCGCACCCGGAAGCGGCGGGTCGCCGAGGCCCTGGACCGGGTCGGCCTGACGGCCGCCGCGGGCAAGAAGGCCAAGGCGTACTCGCTGGGCATGAAGCAGCGGCTCGGCCTGGCCTCGGCCCTGCTTCAGCCGCGCGAGCTGCTGGTGCTGGACGAGCCGACCAACGGCCTCGACCCGCAGGGCATGCGGGAGATCCGGGCGCTGGTCCGCGAGGTCGCGGCCGAGGGGACGACGGTCTTCCTCTCCTCGCACCTGCTGGACGAGATCGAGCAGGTCTGCACCCACGCCGCGGTGATGTCGCGCGGCCGCCTGCTGGTGCAGGGCACCGTCGCCGAACTGGCCGCCCGGGCCCAGGGCCGGCTGGTGGTCCGCACGCCGGACGTGGCGCGGGCCGCCGAGGTGCTGGCCGCGCACCCGGTCGCCGACGTGCGGGCCGGCGAGGAGCGGCTGGAGGGCGAGCTCGACGCCCCGGCCGACGACGTCCTGCCCGGGATCTGCGCGGCGCTGGTCGCGGCCGGGGTACGGGTGCACGGCTTCGGTGTGGAGCGCGGCACGTTGGAGGACGCCTTCGTGGCGCTGACCGGGGAGGGCTTCGATGTCGCGGGCTGAGGTGCTGCACGCACCGGTGGCGGGGCGGCGGCCGCAGACGGCGGCCGGGTTCCTGGCGCTGTTCCGCAGCGAGCTGCTGCTGACCTTCCGCCGGGTGCGCACGATGGTGCTGCTCGGGATCCTGGCGGTGCTGCCGGTCCTGATCGGCGTGGTGGTCCGGATCGAGACGGACGGGCCGCGCGGCGGCGGGGGCCCGGCCTTCATCGCGCAGGTGACGCAGAACGGGCTCTTCCTGGTCTTCACCGCGCTCGCGGTGGCGCTGCCGGTCTTCCTGCCGATGACGGTGGGCGTGGTCGCCGGGGACTCGGTGGCCGGCGAGGCGGCCGGCGGCACCCTGCGCTACCTGCTGGTCGCCCCGGCCGGGCGGACCAGGCTGCTGGCCGCGAAGTTCGCCGCCGGCCTGGCGTTCTGCCTGGCCGCGACGGTGACCGTGGCGTTGTCGGCGCTGGCCACCGGCGCGGCGCTGTTCCCGCTCGGCGACGTCACGCTGATCTCCGGGGAGACCATCGGGCTCGGCTCGGCCCTCGTGCGGGCGGTGCTGGTCGCGGCCGTGGTGGCCGGCTCGCTGGCCGGGCTGGTCGCGATCGGCCTCTTCGTCTCGACGCTCACCGGCAGCGGCATCGCGGCGATGGCCGCCACCGTCGGCCTGGTGATCACCGTCCAGATCCTCGACAGCTTCCCGCAGCTGCACGCGATCCAGCCGTACCTCTTCACCCATCACTGGCTCAGCTTCGGGGACCTCCTGCGCGAGCCGATGTACTGGGACGGCGTGCTGAAGAACCTCGGGCTGCAAGGCGCCTACGTCGCCGTCTTCGGCTCGGCCGCGTGGGCCCGCTTCACCAGCCGGGACATCACGGCCTGACCGGGGGCGGCCGCCGGCGCCGGGCCGGCGTCAGCGGGCGGCCGCCGGCGGGCGGCCTTGAGCGGTGGCCCCCAGCGGGCGGCCGCCGCCGGAAGGCGTCAGCGGGCAGGCGTCAGCGGGCAGGCGTCAGCGGGTGGCCGCCGGCGCCGGGGCTGCGTCGGACGGGACGGCGTCGGACGGGACGGTGCGGCCGGCCGCCCGCTCCAGGGCGGCGGCCCGCTCCAGCCGGTCGGCCCGCACCCGGCGCAGCGCGTCCCAGGTGAGCAGCGCCAGCGCGGCCCAGACCAGGGCGAAGCCGGCCCAGCGGGCGGGCGGCATGGACTCGTGGAACACCGCGACGCCGATCAGGAACTGGAACACCGGCGCCAGGTACTGCAGCAGCCCGAGCACGGTCAGCGGCACCCGGACGGCCGCCGCCCCGAAGCAGAGCAGCGGGATCGCGGTGATCACCCCGCTGAGCATCAGCAGCCCCGAGTGGCCCCAGCCGTACTCGCCGGCCACGGTGTGCCCGAAGGTGCCGCGGCCGGCCGTCTCCAGGTAGACCAGGTAGCCGAGGGCGAAGGGGAACATGAAGGCGCTCTCGGCCGCCAGGCTCTCCAGCCCGCTCAGCCCGACCTTCTTCTTCAGCAGCCCGTAGGTCGCGAAGGACAGCGCCAGGGTGAGCGCGATCCAGGGCAGCCGCCCGTACCCGACGGTCAGGACCACCACCGCGAGGGCGCCGACCCCCACGGCGGCCCACTGCGCGGTGCGCAGCCGCTCCTTCAGCACCAGCACGCCGAAGGCGATGGTGACCAGCGGGTTGATGAAGTACCCGAGGCTGGTCTCCACCACGTGCCCGGCGTTGACGGCCCAGATGTAGACGCCCCAGTTGACCGAGATCACGGCGGCGGCCCCGCCCAGCATGGCCACCCGGCGCGGCTGGCGCAGCAGCGGGCGTATCCAGCCCCAGTGCCGCTGGGCGACCAGCAGCAGGGCCACCGCGACCAGCGACCAGACCATCCGGTTGGCCAGGATGTCGTCGGCGGCGCCGGGCTCCAACAGCGGCCAGAACAGGGGGAAGAGCCCCCAGATCCCGTACGCGGCCATGCCGTACCAGAGCCCTCTGCCGGCCTCCTGCTGGGTTGTCTCTGGCATTGACGGCCTGCCCTCCGCGCGCACGTGTGTCGAGCCGACGGTAGCTGGCACGGGGGCAGGCTGTCATCTCCGTATGTGCTTTTTGGTCATGACACCCGCGGGCGTCTCGGGATGCGGACACCACCGGGCGGTCCGGGGTGCGAGCGCCAGCGGGCCTCGGAGCGCGAACGCCAGTGGGGCGTCGGGGGCGCGAACGCCACCGGGCATGCGCACCCGGACCGGCGCGCGCGGCATGTCAGGAGCCGAGGGCCTCGCGCACGCTCGCGGCCAGCGGGACGGTCGGCCGGCCGATCAGGCGGGCCAGGTCGCCGGGAGTGCCGGCCAGCTCGCCGCGGGAGATGCCGGCGTCCACGTCCACCAGGACCTCGGCGAAGCCTTCCGGCAGACCCGCGCCGACCAGCACCTCGCGGTGCTCGGCCGGGCTCACCTCACGGTGCACGACCGGCCGGCCCGAGACCCCGGCCAGCTCGGCGGCCAGCTCCGGCAGGCTCCACGCGACGTCGCCGCTCAGCTCGTACACGGTGTCCGCGTGACCGCTCCCGTCGCCGGCGCCCAGCAGCACCGCGACCGCCGCGTCGGCGTAGTCCCGGCGCGGGGCGCTGGCCACCCGGCCCTCGCCGGCGCTGCCGACCACGACGCCGCGGGCCACCGTGCCGGCCGCGTCGCCCAGGTAGTTCTCGGTGTACCAGCCGTTGCGGAGGAAGGAGAACGGCAGACCGGACTCGCGGATCACCGCCTCGGTCGCCCGGTGCTCGTCGGCGAGCCGGAAGGTGGCCGCACCCGGCGCACTGGTGTACGCGAGCAGCGCGACGCCGGCGGCGCGCGCCGCCTCGACCACGGCAGTGTGCTGCGGGATCCGGCGGCCGACCTCGCTGCCGGAGACCAGCAGGACCCGGTCGCCGGCCGCGAAGGCGCCGGCCAGGGTCTCCGGGCGGTCGTAGTCGACCTCCCGGACGGTCACGCCGCGGGCGGCCAGGTCGGCGGCCTTCGCGGTGGAGCGGACGGCGACCGCCACCTCGCTCGCGGGGACCTCGGCCAGCAGGCCCTCGACGACCAGGCGGCCGAGCTGTCCGGTGGCTCCGGTGACGACGTACATGACGGTGACTCCCTCGGGTTGCTGTCTCGTTGACCTCGTAACTAACCCTAGGGACGGCACTAACTTCTGGAAAGTACGCACTTCAAAGTAGGGTACTGACATGAAGGTAATGAAGCAGGTCGAACGCGGTGGCGAACTCCCCCCGCCGGACGTCTTCGACCGGATGTGCCCCTCGCGCGGGGTCCTGGAGCACGTGACCAGCCGCTGGGGCGTGCTGGTGCTCGGGGCGCTGAACGAGCGCGGCTACCGCTTCAGCGAGCTGCGGCGCAAGGTCTCGGGGGTGAGCGAGAAGATGCTCGCGCAGACCCTCCAGACCCTGGAGCGCGACGGGTTCGTCCTGCGCGAGGCCCACCCCGTCATCCCGCCCCGGGTCGACTACAGCCTCACCCCCCTGGGCCGGGAGGCCGCCGCGCTGGTCGCCGCACTCGCCCACTGGTCCGAGGAGCGCGTCCCGACGGTGCTGACCGCCCGGGCCGCGTACGACGCCCGGCCGCGCTGAGCTGCCGGTCAGGCCGGGGAGGACGCGTCCGCGGCCGAGAACCACACCTCCGGCACGTACCCGGCCGGGGACGAAGCGGGTGACAGGCGCATCTCCGGGTACGGGCGCGGCCCCACGACGGCCAGCACCTCGGCCGCCGGGTACCCGAACAGGTCGACGTCCCCCAGCACGACCGGTACGGCGGACGGCTGCGTCGGCCCGGCCTCGCATCGGCGGAGGCTTGCCGCCGCGAAGCCGGGCCGGTCGTGGTCCGGCCGGCCCAGGCGGTCCGCGCAGTCGCCGTAGAAGAGCAGCTCCAAGCCCTCGTAGCAGGCCGTGAAGGCCCAACCCGCCTGGCAGACCCAGGTCGTGCGCACGTCCGCCAGGGTCGAGACGGCCCACTGGGCTGCCCGCTCGGACACGCCGAAGTGCAGAACACCCGCATTCCGCGGCAGGACGAGGCCCGTCCTCGGCAGCAACTCGAACATCTCCCGATGATGCCCGGACACCAGCCGGAACGAACCGTCAGCCCTCGGCGATCAGCGCCGCGAGCCCGTCGAGGATGCGGGCGAGGCCGAAGGCGTACGCGTGGTCCGGGTCGTAGGCGCCGCCGTGGGCCTCGCCCGCCGCCGCACCGACGCGAGCCGCGACCGGGTAGCGCTCGACGTCGAACACCCGGGCCAGCAGAGCGGCGTTGGCCTTCCACCACTGGGCGTCGCTCATCGCGCTGTCCTGCTCCGCCGCGCGCTCGTCCGACGCCATCCGGGCGCAGGTCTGCACGAAGCCCAGCAGGTGCGTCAGCGCGGCGTCCAGCTCCACGTCCGGCAGCCCGGTGCCCTCCAGCGCCCGCAGCTCGTACTCGTACTTGGCCATCAGCCCGGGCCCGAGCGGCGGCCGGCTCGTCGACACCCCCGCCACCCACGGGTGGGACCGGTACAGCGCGCGGTTGTCGTCGGCGACGGCCGTCACCCGTGCCCGCCAGCCCTCGTCGACCGGCGCGGTGCGCGGCATGGTCGCGTAGACGGTGTCCAGCATCAGGTCCAGCAGCTCGGCCTTGCCGGGCACGTAGGTGTAGAGCGCCATCGGGGAGACGCCCAGCTCCTGGGCCACCCGCCGCATGGTGACCGCGTCCACACCCTCGGCGTCGGCCAGCGCGACCGCCGCGGCCGCGATCTCGGCCGGCGACTTCGCCTGCCGGGGGCCGCGCCGGCCCGGCTTCTCCTCCGCCGACACGCCCCAGAGCAGTGCCAGCGTCCGCGCCGGGTCTCCTGCACTGCTGCGCTCGCTCGCCATGGAGAGATCCTTTCACGGCCCGCCCCGGCTACGGTCGGACCATGACCGACCGAGCCCCAGAACCGCTCCCGGGCACCGCCGCCGCGGAGGCGGTCCGCCCCCGGGTCACCTGCCGCCGCTGCCACCGCCCGCTGCACGACCCCGAGTCCCGGATCCTGCGGCTCGGCCCGGAGTGCCGGGACCCGGCCGAGCGCGTCGCCCGCCACGAGGTCGACCAGGATCCGCTGCCCGGGCTCGACTGAGGGTCTGTCCGGCGGAGCTTGTCGCGGGCCCGGCAAGACCCGCCGGGCAGACCCTGACCTCAGGGACCGGTCTCATCCCCTGAGGCGGCCGCCCCCGGCAGGCTCCCCCCGCAGGGGGAGGCGGTCCGGCGGCACGGACGAGGGAACGGCGCGACGGCTGCGCCATCGTCGAGGGGACGGAAACCCCACGGAAGTCCCACCCCGCCCCAGGAGACCGAGATGGCCCGCACCCCGCTGCCCGCCGTACCCCGCTGGACCGTGCTCGCGGCCTGGGCGACCGTGCTCTGCACGGTGCCCTCGTGCGTCTGGCGGCTCGCCCTCGGTGTCGGGGTGGACGTCGGCTTCACCGGCCGGCTCGGCGAGCTGTACACCGGGCCCGCCATCGCCGCCTACGTCCTCCTGCTGTCCGTCGGCTCGCAGGCCGCCGCCTGCCTGACGCTGGGTCTGGTCCGCCCGTGGGGCGAGCGCGTCCCCCCGTGGGTCCCCCGGCTGGGCGGCCGGCGCATCCCCCCGGTAGCCGTGATCGTCCCGGCGGCCGTCGGCGCCACCGCCGTGACCGCACTCTGCGCCGCGCTCACGCTCGTTCCCGGCGGCCCCCTGGACAACCCCGACTTCCCCCGGGGAACCGCCGGCCTCGTCATGGACCTCTGCTACGCGCCGATGCTCGCCTGGGGCCCGCTGGTCGGCATCCTCACCGTCGCCTACGCCCGGCGCCGCGCCGCCGGACGGTCACCGGAACTCGCCCGCTGAGCAGGCGTGTCGGCACGGCAAACCTGCCGTCCGTCCCGGCCCCGGTGCGGTCTCGTCACGTCCTGGTCAAAAACCCGGCAAGGCCGTGGTGCGCCCCGGCGGCCGCCGTCACCATGGATCCGGAGGACCGCCGCCTGACGGTCCACAAGACGGGGGGAACGTCATATGAACGCCATCGGCCGGGGCACAAGTGTGCCTGTGTTCCTGGGACTTGCCGTGGTCGGCGCGCTGGTCCTGACCGCCTGCAACGACAGCGACTCGTCCGACTCGGCCAAGACCCCGCCGGCCTCGGCGCCCGCGGCGCCCGCGGCACCCGCCCAGACCGCGGCCACGCCGGCCGCACCGAGCAGCCCGGGCGCTCCGGCCACCCAGCCGGCCCCGGCCAGCCCGAGCGCGCCCGCCGCCACCGGTCCGGCCGCCAGTGCGCCCGCCGGCGGTGCGCCCGCCCCGGGCGGCAAGGACGCGGCCCCCGGGCAGGTCTTCAAGATCGGCGAGGCCGCCCAGGTCCCGTTCACCTTCGGCAGCAGCAAGGGCACCGTCTCGATCGCCGTCACCTCGGTCGAGACCGGCGACCCGGCCGACCTGGAGGCACTCAAGCTCGGCGACAAGGCCAAGGGCCTGGTCCCGTACTACATCCACTACACGGTCACCAACACCGGCACCACCGACCTGTCCAACACCAGCGTGGACCACGTGAAGGGGGTCCTCGCGGACGGCACCGAGGCCCAGGACCTGCTGGTCATCGGCTCGTTCGCCAAGTGCCCCAGCCCGTCCCTGCCGCGCGGCTTCACCGCCGGCCAGAGCGCCCAGAGCTGCGCGGTGGCGCTCGCCCCGACGGCCTCGAAGGTCACCGGCGCCGAGTACTGGGGCAACCCGTACTCGCTCGGCAAGAAGGCCGTCCTCTGGAAGTAGCCGGGCCCGCACCACGACGGGCGGGGAGCCGCGCCACCGGCGGCTCCCCGCCCGCCCCCGCGCCGCCGCCTCAGCCGGGGTACCAGGTCGGCCCGTCGCACGTGGCGTCCGGGCAGCCCGTGGCGTAGCCCTGCGCGACGCCGATCACCACCAGGTACCGGTGGCCCGCGTAGGCCTTCGCCGTCAGGGCCTCACCGTCCACGCGCCGCCAGTCGAGGTACACGGCGCGCTCGTTGTCCCGGTCGGTGTACGGCTTCCCGTCCACCGCGTGCTCGGACTTCCAGCCGTCCCAGCTGCCGCCCACCAGCGGCAGGCCCCGGCGGTCGCCGACCGCGACGGTCAGCTGGGTCCCGCGCTGCGCGGCGAGACCGAAGCGGACGCCGACGTCGTTCGGCCGGGCCTCGGCGGCAGCGGCCGCCTCGGGCGAGGCCTCACCGGGCGGGCCGTGCATGTAGTGCAACTGCTCCACCAGCCCCTTCACGTCGCGCGGTTTCCAGCCGAGCCCGGCGACCGCGCGGTCCAGTTCCGCGAGGCGCGGCTCGATCTCGCCGTCGAAGGCCGCGTAGAGCACGGTGGTCCGCGAGCAGAGCACCGACGACCAGACGGCCTTGCTCCCGATGCCCGCACTGTGCGCCTCGGCGTGGCACAGGTCGGCGACCGAGCTGTCCAGCACCTCCGCCCAGGGAGCCGCGGCGCGCAACCGTCCCGTCTGTTCGTCGGCGAAGGCCACCGCCCGGTCCCGGGCCGCGCGGGTGTCGGCGGCCTCCGCGAGCTTGTGCGCGTTCGGCGCCGGGGGCAGGCTGCTCAGGTCGTACATCACCCAGGCGAAGGCCCCGGCGGAGATCACCGCCACCGCCGCGACCAGGCCCAGCACCGCCCGGACCACCCGCCGTATCCCCGCCCGGACCGGGTTCTCCCCCCGTGTTCATGGCGACCACGGTAGCGAGGGGCGTGCACGCAGCACCCGCCCGAGACGGCACCGAGACGGCTCCGAGACGGACTCGACACCGCGCCCGCCCCCGCTCGTTCTCCCTCTTGCGCAATTCTCCGTACGTTGTACAGTGTACAGCGTACGGGGTATTCGCCGACGAGAGGGCCCTTCGCCATGCAGATCACCGCCTCCGCCGTGTCGCTCACCGTCGAGGACGTCGACGCCTCCGCCGCGTGCCGCGTTCCTTCGGGAGCACTTCGGGTTCGCCGAGCAGATGGCGGCCGACGGCTTCGTCTCGCTCGGCCGCCGGGACGCCGGGATGAACGTCGTCTTCCTGCGGCGCGGCCTGGAGGTCCTGCCCGAAGGCTTCCGCGACCGGCACGCCGCCGGCCTCATCCTGGCCTTCGACGTCGCCGGCCTGGCCGGCGAGGAGGCCCGGCTGAAGGCGGAGGGCGTGGAGATCACCATGCCGCTGCGCGAGGAGCCGTGGGGCGAGCGGCTGTTCCAGGTCACCGACCCGAACGGGGTGGTGGTCCAGCTGGTCGAGTGGGTCCGGCAGTAGCCGCTCACGAAGGCCGAGGGCCCGCGCGGCCGTCGTCACGCACGGAGGCCGTAGTCCCGCACGCAGGCCGTCGGTCGGCCGCACGGCTGCGGTCGCGCCGCCGGCCGTGGTCACGCACGACGGCGCCCCCGGCCGGAGCCGGGGGCGCCCTCACGCGTGGTGCCCGGGACTCAGTCGACGGTCCAGGTGTCGTTCCCGGCGAGCAGCGCGGCCAGGTCGCCCTCGCCGTGCTGGGCCGCCGCCGCGGCCAACTGCTCGGCCATCAGCTCGTCGTACACCGGGCGCCGGACACTGCGCAGCACACCGATCGGGGTGTGGTGCAGGGTGTCGGCGTCGGCGATCCGGGAGAGCGCGAAGGCGGTGGCCGGGCTGGCCGCGTGGGCGTCGTGGACGAGCACGGAGGCCTCGTTGCCGGGCGTGACGGCGTCGGCGAACAGCTCGCCGTCCGGTCCCCGGAAGACGCCCTGGGCGCGGTCGGTGCCGAACCGGACCGGCTGCCCGTGTTCGAGGCGGATCAGCGCCTCGTCCCGGGTGCCCGGCTCCTTCAGGACCTCGAAGGCACCGTCGTTGAAGATGTTGCAGTTCTGGTAGATCTCCACCAGCGCCGTGCCCTCGTGCTCGGCGGCCGCCCGCAGTACGGACTGCAGGTGCTGGCGGTCGGAGTCGATGGTGCGGGCGACGAAGGTGGCCTCGGCGCCGATCGCCAGCGAGAGCGGGTTGAAGGGGGCGTCCAGCGATCCCATCGGCGTGGACTTGGTGATCTTGCCGAGCTCGCTGGTCGGCGAGTACTGGCCCTTGGTGAGGCCGTAGATCCGGTTGTTGAACAGCAGGATCTTCAGATTGACGTTCCGCCGCAGCGCGTGGATCAGGTGGTTGCCGCCGATCGACAGTGCGTCGCCGTCCCCGGTCACCACCCAGACGCTGAGGTCCTGCCGGGACGAGGCCAGCCCGGTCGCGATGGCCGGCGCCCGGCCGTGGATCGAGTGCACGCCATAGGTGTTCATGTAGTACGGGAAACGGGAGGAACAGCCGATCCCGGAGACGAAGACCGTGTTCTCGCGCTTGATCCCCAGCTCGGGCATGAAGGCCTGCACCGCCGCCAGGATCGCGTAGTCACCGCACCCCGGGCACCAGCGCACCTCCTGGTCGGTCTTGAAGTCCTTGGCGTTCTGCGCCGTTCCGCTCTTCGGGACCAGCTTCAACGAGGGGAACTGCTCGCTCATCGGTTGCCCTCCTCGTCCACGGACCCGCTCGCGGACCGGCTCGCGGCGCCGTTCACGGTCCCGCTCGCCGATCCGTTCGCCGGCCCGCCCGCCGATTCGTCCAGGTTGCCGATCGCCGCCCACAACACGTCCGCCAACTGTGCGGCCTTGAAGGGAAGTCCGCGCACCTGGTTGTACGACTGCGCGTCCACCAGGTACCTGGCCCGCAGCAGCAGCGCCAGCTGGCCGAGGTTCATCTCGGGGACGATGACCTTGTCATAACTCTTCAGCACCGCACCGAGATTGGCCGGGAACGGGTTCAGATTGCGCAGGTGCGCCTGGGCGATGTCGCCGCCGTCCGCCCGGACCCGGCGGACGGCCGCGGTGATCGGCCCGTAGGTCGAGCCCCAGCCGAGCACGAGGACGCGCGACTCGCCCGAAGGGTCGTCGACCTCCACGGGGGGCACCGCGATCCCGTCCACCTTGGCCTGCCGGGTGCGGACCATGAAGTCGTGGTTGGCCGGGTCGTAGGAGATGTTGCCGGTGCCGTCCTGCTTCTCGATGCCGCCGATCCGGTGCTCCAGGCCGGGCGTGCCGGGCACCGCCCACGGGCGGGCCAGCGTCTGCGGGTCCCGCAGGTAGGGCCAGAACGCGCCGTCCTCGCGGTTCGGCCCGGTCGCGAAGTCCGGCGCGATCTCGGGCAGTTCGTCGATCTCCGGGATCCGCCAGGGCTCGGAGCCGTTGGCCAGGTAACCGTCCGAGAGCAGGAACACCGGGGTGCGGTAGGTGACCGCGATCCGGGCCGCCTCCAGCGCCGCGTCGAAGCACTCGGCCGGGGTGGCCGGGGCCACGATCGGCACCGGGGCCTCGCCGTTCCGCCCGAACATCGCCTGCAGCAGGTCCGCCTGCTCGGTCTTGGTCGGCAGACCGGTGGACGGGCCGCCGCGCTGGATGTCGACCACCAGCAGCGGCAGTTCGAGCGAGACGGCCAGGCCGATGGTCTCGCTCTTGAGCGCCACGCCCGGGCCCGAGGTGGTGGTCACGCCGAGCGCGCCGCCGAAGGCCGCGCCGAGCGCCGCACCGATGCCGGCGATCTCGTCCTCGGCCTGGAAGGTGCGCACCCCGAAGTTCTTGTGTCTGCTGAGCTCGTGCAGGATGTCCGAGGCCGGGGTGATCGGGTACGAGCCCAGGTAGAGCGGCAGCCCGGAGCGCCGGGAGGCGGCGATCAGGCCGTAGGAGAGGGCCAGGTTGCCGGAGATGTTGCGGTAGCGGCCGGGCGGCAGCTTCGCCGGGGGCACCTCGTAGGAGACCGCGAAGGACTCGGTGGTCTCGCCGAAGTTCCAGCCGGCCCGGAAGGCGCTGATGTTGGCCTCGGCGATCTGCGGCTTCTTGGCGAACTTGCTGCGCAGGAAGCTCTCGGTGCCGTGGGTCGGCCGGTGGTACATCCAGGACAGCAGGCCCAGGGCGAACATGTTCTTCGCCCGCTCGGCGTCCTTGCGCGCCAGGCCGCTGTCCTTGAGCGCCTCCAGGGTCAGCGTGGTCAGCGGCACCTTGTGCAGGTGGAAGGCCTCCAGCGAGCCGTCGGCCAGCGGATCGGCCGGGTAGCCGACCTTGGCCAGCGCCCGCTTGGTGAACTCGTCGGTGTTGACGATGATCTCCGCGCCGCGCGGGAGGTCCGGCAGGTTCGCCTTGAGGGCGGCCGGGTTCATCGCCACCAGGACGTTCGGCGCGTCGCCCGGGGTGAGGATGTCGTGGTCGGCGAAGTGCAGCTGGAAGGACGAGACGCCCGGCAGGGTGCCGGCCGGGGCCCGGATCTCGGCGGGGAAGTTCGGCAGGGTGGAGAGGTCGTTGCCGAAGGACGCCGTCTCCGAGGTGAAGCGGTCTCCGGTGAGCTGCATCCCGTCGCCGGAGTCGCCGGCGAAGCGGATGATCACCCGGTCCAGTCTGCGGATCGGCTTCGCCCGCCTCGGCCGCGGACCACCCGGCCCGGCGGGACCGGAGCGGTCACCACCTGGCCCCGAGCGGCCCTCGTCGCCGTCCGAGCCGTCCACTGCTTCTGACTGATCGACCTGACTGGTCACTGCCGCGGACCTCCTCGTGGGCACCAGCCGCGGGCGTGAGCCGTGTGCCCCGTCCGCCTGGTGCACCTATCGCATCCTATGCGGGCGAGGAATCCCGTGAGCGGAACTGACGGATGCGGCGGGAAATCACTCGCTCCTCACCACAACGCGTTCCACCTGCGGTCCCATCCCGGCCGGAGCGAATGCCCGGGAGTCGCCGGAGGGGTCCACGGGAGTTGCCGGAGCGAATGCCCGGGAGTCGCCGGAGCGGCTGCTCAGGAGTTCAGGTAGGTGAGCACCGCCAGCACCCGGCGGTGGTCCTCGGGGCTCTGGGCCAGGCCCAGCTTGAGGAAGATGTTGCTGACGTGCTTCTCCACCGCGCCGTCCGAGACCACCAGCTGCTTGGCCACCGCCGTGTTGGTCCGGCCCTCGGCCATCAGGCCGAGCACCTCGCGCTCGCGCGGGGTCAGCCCGGCCAGCACGTCGCCCTTGCGGCTGCGGCTGAGCAGCTGCTGGACGACCTCCGGGTCCAGGGCGGTGCCGCCCCCGGCGACCCGGACCACCGCGTCGGCGAACTCGCGCACCTCGGCGACCCGGTCCTTCAGCAGGTAGCCGACGCCCCGGGTGGAGCCGGCCAGCAGCTCGGAGGCGTACCGCTCCTCCACGTACTGCGACAGCACCAGCACGCCCAGCTCTGGGTAGAGGCCACGGAGCGTGACGCAGGCGCGGACGCCCTCGTCGGTGTGGGTCGGGGGCATCCGGACGTCGGCGACCACCACGTCGGGCAGCGTGCCGGCCGCGGCCAGGTCGTGGATCACCTTGAGCAGCGCCTCGCCGTCGCCGACGCCCGCCACGACCTCCAGGCCGCGGTCGGTGAGCAGCCTGGTCAGGCCCTCCCGCAGCAGTACGGAGTCCTCGGCGATGACGACGCGAAGCATGGCGGCCTTCCGGGTGGGCGGTGCGACGGGCGGGCGGTGCGACGGGCGGGCTGACAGGGGTCAGTCTTCCCTACTCGTGCGCCCACCGGGCGGTAAATCCCACCGGCCGACGAGGTCGGCGGTCCCGGCCGGGCCGGCCGGACCGGGCCTCACACGGTGCGGAGGGCCAGCCGCACACGGTGCGGACCGCCACCGTCACATGGTGCGGATGGCCACCGCGTCGCACAGGCCCTGCAGGGCCGCCTTGGCCGCGCCCTCCGGCAGCGGGTCGAGCAGTGCGCGGGCCTCCTCGGCGTGCCGCAGCGTCTCCCGGCGGGCGTGCTCCAGCGCCGGGTGGCGGCGGAGCAGCCGCAGCGCCTCGGCGTGCAGCTCGTCGTCGGCGAGGCTGCCGGCGACCAGCTCGCGCAGCCGCAGGTCGGCCGGGTCGGACTCGTCCGCCGCCATCTGCTGCAGCAGCAGGGTGGGCAGCGTCGGCACGCCCTCGCGCAGGTCGGTGCCGGGGGTCTTGCCGGACTCGTGGCCGTCGCTGGCGATGTCGAGCACGTCGTCGGCCAGCTGGAAGGCGATCCCGATCCGCTCGCCGTACGCGCTGAGGATGTCGATCACCCAGGGCTCGGCACCGGCCAGCAGTGCTCCTATCCGGCAGGAGACCGCGATCAGCGATCCGGTCTTGCCGGCCAGCACGTCGAGGTAGTGGTGCAGCGGGTCGTCGTCCGGGCCGGGGCCGGCGGTCTCCAGGATCTGGCCGGTGACCAGCCGCTCGAACGCGTCGGCCTGCAGCCGGACGGCCTCCGGGCCGAGGTCGGCGAGCACCTGGGAGGCGCGGGAGAAGAGGAAGTCGCCGGTGAGGATGGCGACCGAGTTGTCCCAGCGCGAGTTGGCGCTGGGGGCGCCGCGGCGCACCGGGGCCTCGTCCATGACGTCGTCGTGGTACAGGGTCGCGAGGTGGGTCAGCTCGACGACGACGGCGGCGGGAACCACGCCGGGGGCGTTGGCGTCGCCGAACTGGGCGGCCAGCAGCACCAGCAGCGGGCGGAAGCGCTTGCCGCCGGCCTCCATCAGGTGGCTGGCGGTGACGGTGATGAACGGGACGTCGCTCTTCACCGCCTCGACGAGCGCGGCCTCCACCGCGTCCATCCCGGCCTGGACGTCACGGGTCAGGTCGCGGTCCTGCACGCTGAGCCCAAAGGGTCCCACGACGGTCACGAAGACCACTCCTCTGTCCCTGGTCGATCTAGCGGCCTGGTCCCTGAGTGCCGCCGCTTGGCCATACAGGCAGGGTATCCGGTCGCGAGTGGATCACTGCACGGGCGTGCGGATCCTGTCACGATCCGGCCGTTCCGGCTGGTCAGCCATGGTGTCGGGACGAGTCGTCCGGGCCGCGCGGATAAGGCGCGGCCCGGACGAGCGGACCTCCCGGCAGGCCCCGGCGGGGGGCCTCAGCGGACGAAGAGCGAGGCCTTCGTCGCGAGGTCCAGGAAGTACTGCGGCAGCAGGCCGAGGCCGAGGGTGACGAGGACGCCGAACCCGATCGCGGTGGCCGTGAAGGCGCTCGGGATGGCCACGGTCGGGCCGCCCGGCTTCGGGTCGGAGAAGAACATCAGCACGATCACCCGGATGTAGAAGAACGCGGCCACCGCCGAGCTGAGCACACCGACGATCACCAGCGGGGTCGCACCGCCGGCCGCCGCGGCCTGGAAGACCGCGAACTTCCCGGTGAAGCCCGAGGTGAGCGGGATCCCCGCGAAGGCCAGCAGGAAGAGCGCGAAGACCGCCGCGACCAGCGGCGAGCGCCGGCCCAGCCCGGCCCAGCTGGAGAGGTGGGTGGCCTCCCCCTTGGAGTCGCGCACCAGGGTGACCACGGCGAAGGCGCCGAGCGTCACGAAGGAGTACGCCAGCAGGTAGAACAGCACCGAGCTCAGGCCCTGCTTGTTGGTGGCGATCACACCGGTCAGGATGAACCCGGCGTGTGCGATGGAGGAGTAGGCGAGCAGCCGCTTCACGTCCTGCTGGGTGACGGCCAGGACCGCGCCGACCACCATGGTCAGGATCGCCACGCCCCACAGCACCGGCCGCCAGTCCAGCCGCAGGCCGGGGAAGGCGACGTAGAACAGCCGCAGGAAGGCGCCGAACGCGGCCACCTTGGTCGCGGCCGCCATGAAGCCGGTGACCGGGGTCGGCGCGCCCTGGTAGACGTCCGGCGTCCAGGAGTGGAACGGCACCGCACCGACCTTGAAGAGCAGGCCGACCGCGAGCATCGCCAGGCCGATCAGCAGCAGCGCGTCGTTCTGGGTGGTGGAGAGCAGCGCCGGGGTGGCCAGTGCCTTGCCGGAGATGACGTCCGCGATGTCGCCGAGCCGGACGCTGCCCGCGTACCCGTACAGCAGCGCGGTGCCGAACAGGAAGAACGCCGAGGCGAAGGCGCCGAGCAGGAAGTACTTGACCGCCGCCTCCTGGGAGAGCAGCCGGCGGCGCCGGGCCAGCGCGCAGAGCAGGTAGAGCGGGAGGGAGAGGACCTCCAGCGCCACGAACATGGTCAGCAGGTCGTTGGCGGCGGGGAAGAGCAGCATGCCGGCGACCGCGAACATGGTGAGCGGGAAGACCTCGCTGGTGCTGAACCCGGCCCGGACGGCGGCGCGCTCCTGCTCGCCGCCGGGGGTGGCGGCGGCCTGCGCGGCGAAGGTGTCGGCCGGCTCGCCCCCGGCCTTGGGCTCCAGCTTCCGCTCGGCGTAGGTGAGCACCGCGACCACCGCGGCCAGCAGGATCACGCCCTGCAGGAAGAGCGCCGGGCCGTCGAGCGCGACCGAGCCCATCGCCAGCAGGTCGACCTTGGTCGAGCCGTAGCCCTGGGCGGCGAGCACCACCACCGCGGTGAACGCGCCGGCCAGGCCGATCAGGGCCAGCCAGACCTGCGCCCAGTGCCGGTGCCGGCGGGGCAGGAAGGCCTCCAGCAGGACCCCGGTCACGGCGGCGCCGAACACCACCAGCATCGGGGAGAGCTGGCCGTACTCGATGTGCGGCGCCGGGATGCTCTGGGTGTTGCCGCCGGCGGCGGCGAGCCAACCGGTGGTGCTCACTTGTGCTCACCTCCTGAGGTGCTGTCTCCGGACGGGGCGGCGACCGGGTGGACCGGCGCCGGGTCGCTCTCGTGGATCTGCGAGAGGGTCGCGTCCACCGACGGGTTGACGATGTCGGTGAGCGGCTTCGGGTAGACGCCGAGCAGCACGGTCAGGGCCAGCAGCGGGGCGACGACCACCAGCTCGCGCGCCTTGAGGTCGGGCATGGCGTGCACGCCCTCCTTGACCGGGCCGGTCATGGTGCGCTGGTAGAGCAGCAGCGCGTAGAGCGCGGCGAGCACGATGCCGAAGGTGGCGACGATGCCGATCGCCGGATACCGGGTGAAGGTGCCCACCAGGACCAGGAACTCGCTGACGAACGGCGCCAGGCCGGGCAGCGAGAGGGTGGCCAGGCCGCCGATCAGGAAGGTGCCGGCGAGCACCGGGGCGACCTTCTGCACACCGCCGTAGTCGGCGATCAGCCGGGAGCCGCGGCGGGAGATCAGGAAGCCGGCCACCAGCATCCACGCGGCGGTGGAGATGCCGTGGTTGACCATGTAGAGGGTGGCTCCGCTCTGGCCCTGGCTGGTCAGCGCGAAGATGCCCATGATGATGAAGCCGAAGTGCGAGATCGAGGCGTACGCGACCAGCCGCTTGATGTCCTTCTGGCCGACGGCGAGCAGCGCGCCGTAGATGATCCCGATCAGCGAGAGGACCAGGATCGCCGGGGCGAAGGTCTTCGAGGCGTCCGGGAAGAGGCCGAGGCAGAAGCGGAGCATCGCGAAGGTGCCGACCTTGTCGACCACCGCGGTGATCAGCACGGCCGTTCCGGCGGTGGACTCGCCCATCGCGTTCGGCAGCCAGGTGTGCAGCGGCCAGAGCGGGGCCTTCACCGCGAAGGCGAAGAAGAAGCCGAGGAACAGCGCCTTCTCGGCGGTGCCGCTGAGCACCAGCCGGCCGTCCGAGACCGCCGAGGAGAGCGTCGGGAGGTCGAAGGTGCCGAGGCCCTGGTCCTGCGCGATCACGTACAGGCCGATCACGGCGGCCAGCATGACCAGGCCGCCGAGCAGGTTGTAGAGCAGGAACTTCACCGCGGCGTAGGAGCGTTGCCGCGCCGACTCGGGGCCGCCCGCCCGGTCGCCGAAGCCGCCGATCAGGAAGTACATCGGGATCAGCATGGCTTCGAAGAAGACGTAGAAGACGAAGACGTCGGTGGCGTAGAAGGAGACGAGCACCATCGCCTCCACCGCCAGGATCAGGGCGAAGAAGCCCTGGGTCCGCCGCCGGTTCTCGAAGGTGCCGTCCGGTGCCGCCGGGCCGGCGGCGGGCGGGGAGGGGGGATCGGCGTCGTGCCAGGAGGCCAGCATCACGACCGGGACCAGCACGGCGGTGAGCAGCGCCAGCACGGCGCCGATGCCGTCCACGCCGAGCGAGAAGGTGATCCCGAAGGAGCGGATCCAGCTGTACGACTCGGTCAGCTGGTAGCGCGGTCCTTCCGGCTCGAACCGCCCGGCCGCGGTGGCGGCCAGGGCCAGGGTGACGGCCGAGACCCCGAGCGCGACGGCCTTGGTGGTCCGCCGCCGGGCCTCGGTGGACCCGGCGGGCAGCGCGGCGGTGAGCACCGCGCCGGCCGCCGGGACGGCGCAGGTGGCGGTCAGCAGGTAGCTCATGCCGCCACCCCGTTCCGCCCGGCCGGGGCGTTCGCCCGCAGGTGTCCCTCGACGGCTCGCTGACCCCCGGGCTCCGGCCGGGGGTACCCCCGCCGTTCGCTCATGGGCCGCACCTCCCAACGGATTTCGGGCCTATTCATCAGACGGACCTCATCAGGAGAGTCATGGCGACCAGCACCAGCGTGCCGCCGAACATGGAGAGCGCGTACGAGCGGACGTAGCCGTTCTGGATCCGCCGCAGCCGGCTGGAGATTCCGCCGATGGTGGCGGCCAGGCCGTTGACGAAGCCGTCCAGGCCGCGGCTGTCGAAGAAGACCAGGGCGGCGGTGAGCGCCGAACCGGGCCGGACCAGGACGGCGTGGTTGAAGTCGTCCTGGAGCAGGTCCCGGCGGGCGGCCCGGGTGAGCGGGGAGCCGACCGGCGGAACCACCGGGACGCCGGAGCGCCCGTACATCAGGTACGAGACCGCGACGCCGATCAGCATGCAGACCGTGGCCAGCACGGAGACCGTCAGCGGGCTCAGCGGGGAGTTGCCCTCCTCGTGGCCGGTGACCGGCTCCAGCCAGTTGACGAAGGAGTTGTTCAGGACGAACAGGCCGCCGGCGAAGACCGAGCCGAAGGCGAGCAGGATCATCGGGGTGGTCATGGTCTTCGGCGACTCGTGCGGGTGCGGGTCGTGGCCGTCGGCGTCCGGCTGCCAGCGCTTCTCGCCGAAGAAGGTCAGGATCATCACCCGGGTCATGTAGAACGCGGTGATGGCGGCGCCGAGCAGGGTGCAGAGCCCGAGGATCCAGCCCTCGGTCCCGCCCTTGGCGAAGGCCGCGTCGATGATCTTGTCCTTGGAGAAGAAGCCGGACAGGCCGGGGAAGCCGATGATGGCCAGGTAGCCGAGGCCGAAGGTGACGAAGGTGATCGGCATGTACTTGCGCAGGCCGCCGTAGTGACGCATGTTCACCTCGTCGTTCATGCCGTGCATGACCGACCCGGCGCCGAGGAACAGCCCGGCCTTGAAGAAGCCGTGGGTCACCAGGTGCATGATCGCGAAGGCGTAGCCGATCGGGCCCAGGCCCGCCGCCAGGATCATGTAGCCGATCTGCGACATGGTCGAGCCGGCCAGCGCCTTCTTGATGTCGTCCTTGGCGCAACCGACGATCGCACCGAAGAGCAGCGTGACCGCGCCGACCACCACCACGGCGGTCTGGGCGTCCGGCGCCAGGTTGAAGACGGGGCCGGAGCGGACGATCAGGTAGACGCCGGCGGTCACCATGGTGGCCGCGTGGATCAGGGCCGAGACCGGGGTCGGGCCCTCCATGGCGTCGCCGAGCCAGGACTGCAGCGGCACCTGGGCGGACTTGCCGCAGGCCGCGAGCAGCAGCATCAGGCCGATCGCGGTGAGCTTGCCCTCGCTCGCCTGGCTCGCCGCGCCGGCCGCTCCGCCCTCCGTGCCGAGGACCGGCCCGAAGGCGAAGGAGCCGAACTCCGCGAACATCAGCATGATCGCGATGGAGAGGCCCATGTCGCCGACCCGGTTGACGATGAACGCCTTCTTGGCGGCCGTCGCGGCGCTCGGCTTGTGCTGCCAGAAACCGATCAGCAGGTACGAGGCGAGGCCGACGCCCTCCCAGCCGAAGTACAGCAGCAGGTAGTTGTCGGCGAGCACCAGCAGCAGCATGGCCGCCAGGAAGAGGTTCAGGTACGCGAAGAACCGGCGCCGGCGCTCGTCGTGCGCCATGTAGCCCACCGAGTACAGGTGGATCAGCGTGCCCACGCCGGTGATCAGCAGGACGAAGGTGATCGAGAGCTGGTCGAGCTGGAACGCGATGTCGGCCTGGAAGCCGTTCACCGGGATCCAGGTGTACAGCTGCTCGGTGACGGCGCGGTCCTCGGCGGGGCGGCCCAGCATGTCCGAGAACAGGGCGAGCCCGAAGCCGAAGGAGAGCGCGGCCAGCGCGGTGGCCAGCCAGTGGCCGAAGCGGTCGAAGAGCCGGCCGCCGAGCAGCAGCAGGGCAGCACCGGCCAGCGGAGCCGCCACCAGCAGCGGAATGAGAGAGTTCACCGAAGGCCCTCCGCCTACAGCTTCATCAGGTTGCTGTCGTCGACCGAAGCGGAGTGCCTGGTCCGGAAGATGGAGACGATGATGGCGAGGCCCACCACGACCTCGGCCGCCGCGACCACCATGGTGAAGAAGGCGATGATCTGGCCGTCCAGGTTGCCGTGCAGCCGGGAGAAGGTGACCAGCGCCAGGTTCGAGGCGTTGAGCATCAGCTCGACGCACATGAACAGGACGATCGCGTTGCGCCGGACCAGTACGCCGGCGGCGCCGATGGTGAACAACAGGGCGGAGAGATAGAGGTAGTTGACCGGATTCACTCCGCGCCCTCCTCGTCGTCGGCGTTCGGCGCCGCGTGGTTGTTCGGCGCCACCGGCTCCAGCCGCTTGCGCCCGGACTCCGCACCCGGCAGCTCCTGGCGCGGACCGGACACCGGCGGACGCTCGGACGACGGGCGGCCCAGCCAGTCCGCGGTGGTCTCCTCCAGCTCGGCCATCCGCCGCAGCATGTCCTGGCTGACGTCGCGGATCTGGCCGCGCTCGCGCAGGGTCTCCATCACCGAGTCCTCGGCGACGGTGCCGTCCGGCAGCAGGCCCGGGACGTCCACCGCGTTGTGCCGGGCGTAGACGCCGGGCGCGGGCAGCGGCGGGAGCTGGATGTTGTCCCTGACCCGCTGAGCGGCCAGCTCGCGCTGGGTCTTCGGGGTCTTCACGTGCTCCCGGTGGGTCAGCACCATCGCACCGACGGCGGCGGTGATCAGCAGCGCACCGGTGACCTCGAAGCTCCAGACGTACTTGGTGAAGATCAGCCGGGCCAGGCCCTGGACGTTGCCCTCGGCGTTCGCCTCGGCGAGACCGGTGAAGGTGTCCAGCCTGGCGTTGGCGATGCCGGCGATCAGCAGCACGCCGAAGCCCAGCCCGCAGAGCACCGCGGCGATCCGCTGGCCCTTCAGCTGCTCCTTCAGCGAGTCGGCGCTGGTGACACCGACCAGCATGACCACGAAGAGGAAGAGCATCATGATCGCGCCGGTGTAGACGACGATCTGCACCACGCCCAGGAACACCGCGCCCTGGGCCATGTAACAGACCGCCAGGGCGAGCATGGTGGCCGCCAGGCAGAGCGCGCTGTGCACGGCCTTCTTCATCAGCAGCATGCCGATCGCACCGCCGACGGCGATCACCGCGAGCACCCAGAACTGGACGGCCTCACCGGTGGAGGTCGCGCCGGTGACGGCGGCGAGGTTCAGCGTGGTGGGGGCGGCGGTCACGACTGCGCCTCCTTCTCCCGGTCGGTGCGCTCCTGCGGGACCGTGCCGGGCGCCGCCGCGGTGATCTCGCCCCGGTAGTACGCGCCCTCGTCGGCGCCCGGGAAGATCGCGTGCGGGGTGTCGACCATGCCCTCGGAGAGGCCGGCCAGCAGCTGCTCCTTGGTGAAGATGAGGTCCTTGCGGGAGGAGTCGGCGAGCTCGTACTCGTTGGTCATGGTGAGCGCGCGGGTCGGGCAGGCCTCGATGCAGAGGCCGCAGAGGATGCAGCGGGCGTAGTTGATCTGGTACACCGCGCCGTACCGCTCGCCGGGCGAGTAACGCTCCTCGTCCCGGTTGTCGGCGCCCTCGACGTAGATCGCGTCGGCCGGGCAGGCCCAGGCGCACAGCTCGCAGCCGACGCACTTCTCCAGTCCGTCCGGGTGCCGGTTCAGCTGGTGGCGGCCGTGGAAGCGCGGCGCGGTGGGCTTCTTCTGCTCCGGGTACTGCTCGGTCAGCCGCTTCTTGAACATGGCCTTGAAGGTCACGCCGAAGCCGGCGGCCGGCCCGAGGACGGAAGGCTTGTCGGGCCGGTCTGGCCGGGCGCCGCTGCCGTTCTGGTCGGACGACATCTCGGTTCAGCTCCCTTCGGTATGGTCGGCCCCGTTGAGGGCGTCCTGGAGTTGCTTCGGGGCGCGGCTGCGCCGGCGCGGGACCGGCGGGAGCTGCTGGCCGGGCAGCGGGGGCACCGGGTACCCGCCCGCCATCGGATCGAACTCGCCGCTGGGCGGCGCCGCTTCGGCGGCCTCGGGCTTGCGCCTCAGGACGTCCCGCACCAGGGCGAGCAGCAGGATCGCGCCGGCCGGGGCGCCGACGTACAGCACCACCTCGCCGAAGTCGTAACCCTCGTTCCGCAGCGCCCGGACGCTGGCCACCATCACCAGCCAGACCAGCGAGACCGGGATCAGCACCTTCCAGCCGAGCTTCATGAACTGGTCGTAGCGGAGCCGGGGCAGGGTGCCGCGCAGCCAGATGAAGAAGAACAGCAGCAGCTGGATCTTGAGGATGATCCAGAGCATCGGCCACCAGCCGTGGTTGGCCCCCTCCCAGAAGGCGGAGACCGGCCAGGGCGCCCGCCAGCCGCCCAGGAACAGGGTGGACGCGACCGCCGAGACGGTGACCATGTTGACGTACTCGGCGAGCATGAACATCGCGAACTTCAGCGAGGAGTACTCGGTGTTGAAGCCGCCGACCAGCTCGCCCTCGGCCTCCGGGAGGTCGAACGGCGCCCGGTTGGTCTCGCCGACCATCGAGATGATGTAGACGATGAAGGACACCGGGAGCAGCACCGCGAACCAGGTCGGCTGCTGCGAGGCGACGATCTCCGAGGTGGACATCGAGCCCGAGTAGATGAACACCGCCGCGAAGGACAGGCCCATCGCGATCTCGTAGCTGATCATCTGGGCGGACGAACGCAGGCCGCCGAGCAGCGGGTACGTCGAGCCGGAGGACCAGCCGGCCAGCACGATGCCGTAGATGCCGACCGAGGCGGTGGCCAGGATGTACAGCAGCGCCACCGGGAAGTCGGTCAGCTGGAGCGGGGTGCGGGTGCCGAAGATCGACACCTCGTCGCCGGCCGGGCCGAACGGGATCACCGCGAAGGCCATGAACGCGGGGATGGCGCAGACGATCGGGGCCAGGATGTAGACCGCCTTGTCGGCGCCCTTGACCACCAGGTCTTCCTTGAGCGCCAGCTTCACGCCGTCCGCGAGGGACTGCAGCAGGCCCCACGGGCCGTGCCGGTTGGGCCCGATGCGCAACTGCATCCAGGCCACCACCTTGCGCTCCCAGACGATCGCGATCAGCACCGTGCCGACCAGGAAGGCGAAGCAGAAGACCGCCTTGAGCAGCACCAGCCACCAGGGGTCGCGGCCGAAGAAGCCGAGGGTCTCGTACGCGGCGAGGTTCACTGCTCCTCCTCCGGGGTCGGTTCGGTGGCGGCCGGCCGGGCCTGCTCGGCGGGGGCCCCGGTGAGGGTGTCCGCCGCGATGGTGACCAGGTGGCCGACGGTGGTGCCGAGGGCGCGGTGGGCGCCGCCCGGCGTGGAGTTCAGCGGGATCCAGACCGTCCGGTCCGGGATGTCCTTGGTGATCTCCAGCGGCAGCGTCAGCGACCCGGCCGGGCCGGTCAGCCGCAGGGCCGCGGTGGCCGCGGGCCCGTCCGCGCCGACCTCCTCGGCGGTGGCCGGGGAGATCCGGGCGACGGCCCGGTGCCGGGTCCCGGCCAGATGCGGGTCGCCCTGCTGGAGCGTGCCGTTGTCGAGCAGCAGGCGCCAGCCCGCCAGCACCGCCTGGCCGGTGGCCGGCCGGGGCAGCAGCCCGGGGTGGGCGGCCGGGTCGGCGGCCCGGTCACCGGGCCACGGCGCGAACCGGTCCAGCTCCAGCCGGGCGGCCCGGACGTCGGGCAGGCCGAGCCGGTGGCCCAGCGCGTCGGCCAGCATGTTCAGCACCCGGACGTCCGAGTGGAGGTGACGGCCCATCTGCTGGTCGGGCTTGAGCGCGGCCTCGAACATCCGCACCCGGCCCTCCCAGTCCAGGAAGGTGCCGGCCTTCTCGGCCACCGCGGCGACCGGCAGCACCACGTCGGCCCGGGCGGTGACGGCGGACGGGCGCAGCTCCAGCGAGACCACGAACGGCACCGCGGCCAGCGCCTCCTCGGCGAGTGCCGGATCCGGCAGGTCGTCCGGGTCGACGCCGCCGACCAGCAGCGCGTCCAGGTCGCCGGCGGCGGCGGCCGCGAGGATCTGGCCGGTGTCCCGGCCGGTCCGCGCCGGGAGTTCGGCCACGCCCCAGGCGGCGGCGGCCTCGGCGCGGGCGGCCGGGACGGAGAACGGCCGGCCGCCGGGCAGC
>NZ_JBEYVJ010000068.1:0-30496 GCF_040643935.1 Kitasatospora sp. NPDC047058
GCTGCACCGTGTCGTCCAGCTCGACGTCGCCGAGCTTGGTGCGGCCGACGGCCCGCTCCTGCTGCTCCACCGGGAGGGCGTTCCAGGCGTCCATCCAGCAGCGGCGCCGCGAGCACGCGGGCCGGACGGCGTACGGATCTGGTTCTGGGTTGCACGGTGGTGAGTCCCCCCGGAAAGGATGCGGTGTCCTCGGATCGTTGGTATGTCCGGAAACTGATGGAAGGTCGGACGTCGACCCGGGGTCGCGATGTGAAGGTTCGTTCTCATGAAGATCACATGAGTGGCTGGACAGTACCACCGCGAAACGACACGCCGGAGGGGGTGGGCCGTCCGGAGTCCGGGCCGTCATGAATGGTCTGATTTCAGCCAATTGACTGGGGCGACGGGGTGAACGGCTGGCTGATCGCGGTCAACCCCTTCCGGGGCGGGCATGACGCTCCTAGCATTGCGCGGCGCGCATCCGGACTGTGACGCCCCTCACGTCCGATCGTTCCCCTGGTGCGACCACCACGCCGAAGGAGTGAGGAGACAGAGTGGAATCGCCGCCGATCACCACTGCCCCGACGGAAGTCCAACTCATCGAGGAGAGCCGGGAGTTCCGGCATCTCCGGGGCTCCTTCCGGAGCTTCGCGTTCCCGGTCACCATCGGCTTCGTCCTCTGGTACCTGCTGTACGTCCTGCTCTCCAGCTACGCGCCCGGGCTGATGGGCACCAAGGTGGTGGGGCACATCAACGTCGCCCTGGTGCTCGGGCTGCTGCAGTTCGTCACCACCTTCGCCATCGCGGCCGGGTACGCGCGCTACGCGGGCCGGCGGCTCGACCCGGCCGCCGCCGCGATCCGCGAGACGCACGGCGCCGTGGTCCACGCCCCCCGGGAGGCTGCCGAATGACCCTGCTCGCCAGCTCCGCCTCCGACCACCGCGTCCTCACCCTGACCCTGTTCGGGCTCTTCGTGGCGGCCACCCTGGCCATCACCGTCTGGGCCGGGCGGCAGACCAACGGCGCCGCCGACTTCTACGCCGGCGGCCGCGGCTTCACCGGCTTCCAGAACGGCCTGGCCATCTCCGGCGACTACATGTCCGCCGCCTCCTTCCTCGGCATCGCCGGGGCCATCGCGCTCTCCGGCTACGACGGCTTCCTCTACTCGATCGGCTTCCTGGTCGCCTGGCTGGTCGCGCTGCTGCTGGTCGCCGAACCGCTGCGCAACTCCGGCCGCTACACCATGGCCGACGTGCTCGCCTTCCGGATGCGCCAGCGCCCGGTGCGCACCGCGGCCGGCATCTCCACCATCGTGGTGTCGGTCTTCTACCTGATCGCCCAGATGGTCGGCGCCGGGACGTTGGTGGCCCTGCTGCTCGGCGTCAGCGGGGAGCAGGCCAAGCAGGGGACCATCGTGGCCGTCGGCGCGCTGATGGTGATCTACGTGGTGATCGGCGGGATGAAGGGCACCACCTGGGTGCAGATCATCAAGGCGGTGCTGCTGATCGCCGGCACCGCGCTGATGACCGTCCTGGTCCTGGCCAGGTACCACTTCAACCCCTCCGAGCTGCTCGGCGCCGCCGCCGATGCCAGCGGCAAGGGGGCCGCCTTCCTGGAGCCGGGGCTCAAGTACGGCGCCAACGGCACCAGCAAACTCGACTTCCTCAGCCTCGGCATCGCCCTCGTCCTCGGCACGGCCGGGCTGCCGCACATCCTGGTCCGGTTCTACACCGTGCCCACGGCCAGGGCGGCCCGGAAGTCCGTGCTCTGGGCGATCGGCATCATCGGCGGCTTCTACCTGATGACCCTCGCGCTCGGCTTCGGTGCGGCGGCGCTGGTCGGCCCGAAGGCGATCAAGGCGGCGAACGCGGCCGGAAACGCCGCCGCCCCGCAGCTCGCCGAGGAACTCGGCGGCGGTGCCGGCACCACCGGCGGCGCGGTCCTGCTGGCGGTGATCTCCGCGGTCGCCTTCGCCACCATCCTGGCCGTGGTGGCCGGGCTCACCCTGGCCTCCTCGGCCTCCTTCGCCCATGACCTGTACGCCAACGTCATCCGGCGCGGCAAGGCCTCCGAGACCGAGGAGGTGCGCTCGGCGAAGTGGGCCGCGGTCGCGATCGGTGCCGTCGCCATCGTGCTCAGCCTCTTCGCGGGCAAGCTCAACACCGCCGCCCTGGTCGCGCTGGCCTTCGCGGTGGCCGCCTCGGCGAACCTGCCGACGCTGCTCTACTCGCTGTTCTGGAAGCGCTTCAACACCGTCGGCGCGGTCAGCTCGGTGTACGCGGGCCTGATCACCTCGGTGACGCTGGTGCTGTTCTCGCCGGTCGTCTCCGGTGGCAAGAACTCGTTGTTCCCGCACTCCGACTTCCACTGGTTCCCGCTGGAGAACCCCGGCCTGGTCTCCATCCCGGTCGGCTTCCTGGCCGGCTGGATCGGCACCCTGCTCTCCAGGGGGACGGCCGACCCGGCGAAGTACGCTGAACTGGAGGTCCGCTCGCTGACCGGGCTGGGCGCCCACTGACAGAGGACCGGTGACTAAGCTGGCCCGGCCCGCCGTCGCGGCGGCCGGGCCGGCCTTTTTCCCGGGGCCGGCCACAGCTCTCGGGAAGGGACCGCCGTGCTCCTCGACACCTTCGGCCGGCAGGCCGTCGACCTGCGGGTCTCCCTCACCGACCGGTGCAACCTGCGCTGCACCTACTGCATGCCCGAGGAGGGCCTGCAGTGGCTGGCCAAGCCGGACCTGCTGAGCGACGAGGAGATCGTCCGGCTGGTGACGATCGCCGTGCGCGATCTCGGGGTCCGCGAGGTCCGGTTCACCGGCGGCGAGCCGCTGCTGCGGCCCGGGCTGGTCGGCATCGTCGCCGCCTGCGCCGAGCTCGACCCGCGCCCCGAGCTCTCCGTCACCACCAACGGCATCGGCCTCGCCCGGACCGCCACCGCGCTGCGGGACGCCGGACTGGACCGGGTCAACGTCTCGCTCGACACCCTCGACCCGGACACCTTCCACACCCTCACCCGCCGCCGCCGCCACCAGGACGTGCTGGACGGGCTGGCCGCCGCGGAGGCTGCCGGGCTGACCCCGGTCAAGCTGAACGCGGTGCTGATGCGCGGGGTCAACGACCACGAGGCGCCCGAGCTGCTCGCCTGGTGCCTGGAGCGCGGGTACGAGCTGCGGTTCATCGAGCAGATGCCGCTGGACGCCCAGCACGGCTGGGACCGGTCCGAGATGATCACCGCCGAGGAGATCCTCGACCGGCTCGCCGACCGCTTCACGCTCACCCCCGAGCCTTCCGCCCGGCGCGGCGCGGCGCCGGCCGAGCGCTGGCTGGTGGACGGCGGCCCGGGCCGGGTGGGCGTGATCGCCTCCGTCACCCGGCCGTTCTGCCGGGCCTGCGACCGCACCCGGCTGACCGCCGACGGGCAGGTGCGCAACTGCCTCTTCGCGACCGGCGAGACCGACCTGCGGACGGCGCTGCGCTCGGGGGCCGGCGACGCCGAGATCGGCGCGCTGTGGCGGGCGGCGATGTGGGGCAAGAAGGCGGGCGCCGGGATCGACGCCCCGGAGTTCCACCAGCCCGACCGGCCGATGTCGGCGATCGGCGGCTAGCGGCAGCGGGTCGGGGGTCGCCGGTGGGGCGGGGTCGGCCGGGGTGGGACGGGGGCCGGCCGCGGGGGGTCAGCCGGCGTTCTCCGGCGTCCACTCGGCGAAGGCGACGACGTCCTTGAGGAAGCCGCGCACGCCGAGGAACTGCGCCAGGTGCTCGCGGTGCTCCTCGCAGGCGAGCCAGGTCTTGCGGCGGTCCGGCGTGTGCAGCTTGGGGTTGTTCCAGACCAGCACCCATCGGGCGTCCGCCCGGCAGCCCTTGGCGGAGCAGACCGGCGTCTGCGGCTGGGGGGAGTCCGGGGAGAGCATCGGGGCCGTCCTCAAGCACTGGGCGGGGTGGTGGTCACCGCCAGTCTGTCACGTGCCCCGATCACGGTCCGCAGTCGCGTCCGGATCCGGGCATGGCGACGCCGGGCAGCCACGGGGGGAGCCGCCCGGCGTCGGTCCGTCGCTCCGACGGGGGATGCGGAGCGCGTACGCAGTATGTCATGGGATGACCCCCGGATGGGGAGGTCTTGCATGATTAATCTGAGCTTCTTTTGAGCTTTCCGGAGGGCTGGCCGGAGTAAACCCTCATAAAACGGACAGTCAGTTGGGGTTCTGTGCAGAATCGGTTGGGACATCCTTTGCCCCACCCGTACCTGCCGATGCACCCGCACCGCCGGTACCGCCGGGGCCGAGCATCAGCGGCACGTCCGGCGGAACGTCGAAGGTGCTCGGCAGGCCCGGCGCCCGCTCCCGGCCCGCATTGGCTATCAGCACCGCGAAGTACGGCAGCAGCACCCCGCCCGCCAGCGCGGCGAACGCCAGCCAGCGCTGGATGTCCCAGAGCACCACCGCGAGCAGCACGCAGACCGTGCGCAGCAGCATCGAGGCGACGTAGCGGCGCTGCCGCCCCCGGACGTCATCGGTGAGGCTGCTGCGTGCCCCAGTGATCCGGTAGACCTCTCCACCGTCGGCGCTCTTGCCCATGTCCTACCGCCCTCGTCCGTGCACCCGCGCGCCTCGCCGCGCGGCCTCCTCACGGTACGCCGCGGGGAGGGCGGCGGCGAGACCGGGGCGGACGGACACGCGCTACCGGGGCTGGGAGAGGTACTCCGGCGGCACCGCGTCGGTGAGCCAGACGCCGTTGGCGCTGATCCGGAACTCGTGGCCGGCCGCCGCCATCGCGGCGGCGTCGACCGTCAGCACCACCGGACGGCCGTGCCGGGAGCCGACCCGCACGGCGGTGTCGGTGTCGGCGGAGAGGTGGACGTCCTGCCGGGCCATCGGCAGCAGGCCCTGCCGGAAGATCGCGTCCAGGTTCCGGGTGGCGGTGCCGTGGAACAGCACCGCCGGGGGCTCGGCGGCGGCCAGACCGAGGTCGACCGCCACCGTGTGCCCCTGGTTGGCGCGGATCGAGAGGCCGTCCTCGGAGTAGCCGAAGCGGCGCTTGTTGTTGGTCGCCACCACGTGGTCCAGCTCGACCCTGGTCAGCCGGTTGCCCTTGGCCGCCAGCGCGGCCAGCAGGACGTCCACCCGGACCCAGCCGGCCCCGTCCAGCGTGATGCCGACCCGCTCCGGCTCGTGCCGCAGGATGCGGGACAGCATCTTGCTGGTCCTGACCGTGCGCTTCTCGTCCACTGCCCTCTCGCTCCTGCCTCTGGTCAGCCTAGGAGGCCTGGCTGACCGAACTCATGTTGAAGTCCGCGACCCGCACCGGCGGCATCGCGGTCCGGGTGAACCAGTCGCTCCACTCGCGCGGCAGGCAGCGCTCGGTGCGGCCCACCTCGGTGATCCGGCCGAGCAGTTCGACCGGGGACTCGTTGAACCGGAAGTTGTTCACCGCGCCGACGACCTCGCCGTTCTCCACCAGGTACACGCCGTCCCGGGTGAGGCCGGTGAGCAGCAGCGTCGCCGGGTCCACCTCGCGGATGTACCAGAGGCAGGTGAGCAGCAGGCCGCGCTCGGTGCGGGCGATCATCTCGTCCAGGGTCGGTGCGGCCTCCTGGTCGGCCGTCTCCAGGACGAGGTTGTCGATGGCCGGCCGCAGCGGCAGGCCGGTCAGGCCGGCCGCGTGCCGGTTGGTGATCAGCTCGGCCAGCCCGCCGTCGCGGATCCAGTCGGTGGCGGCCAGCTCCACGCCGTTGTCGAAGACCGAGGAGTCGCCCACGGTGGAGTGGGCCAGCACGAACGGTGCCGCCTCCAGGCCGGGCTCGGCCGGGTCCGAGCGGAGCGTCAGCGGCAGCTTGGTCAGCTTGTCGCCGATCCGGGTGCCGCCGCCGGGCTTGGAGAAGACCGTCCGGCCCTCGAAGGCGTCCCGGCCGCCGGAGGACCAGCTCAGGTACACCATCAGGTCGGCCACCGCCGAGGGCGGCAGCAGCGTCTCGTACCGGCCGGCCGGGAGGTCGATCCGGTTCGCGCCCCAGGCCAGCCGCTTGGTCAGCTGGGCGTGCAGGTCGGTGACGTCCACGTCGGTGAAGTCCCGGGTGGCGGCGCCGGCCCAGGCGGAGCCGGAGAGGTCGGCCGTCTTGGCGTTCAGCTCGACCATGCCGGTCGGCTGGTCGTGGCGCAGCCGCAGGCCGGTGGAGGTGCCCAGGTAGCTGGAGACCAGCTCGTGCCGGGCGAAGCCGTACAGCAGCTCGCCCTGTGCGGCGGCGCGGGCGAAGGCCTCGCCCAGCGCGGGGGCGAACGCGGTGAACACCTCGATCGAGGTCTCGGCCGGCGGCTCGGTGAAGTCGGGCGAGGACGGCCGGTCGGCCACCAGGGGCTGCGCGTCCTCGGCCGGTCCGGCGGCCCGGGCGGCCTCCTCGGCGGCCCGGACCAGGCCCTCCACCTCGTCGGCGGTGACGGCCTCGCGGGAGACCACGCCGGAGGCGGTGCCCTCGGCCCCGGCGACGGTGGCGACCACGGTCAGCCGGCGGCCGCGGGTGACCCCGTTGGTGGTGAGCGCGTTGCCGGCCCAGCGGAGGTTGGCGGTCGACTCCTCGTCCGCGATCACCACGCAGCCGTCGGCGCGGGAGAGGCCGAGCGCCAGCTCGACGAGTTCGTGGGGCTGCATCGCGGCCATCAGTGACCCGCCTCCTGCTGGGTGTTGAGCACGTTGACGTTGCGGAACAGCGCCGAGGGGCAGCCGTGGCTGACCGCCGCGACCTGGCCGGGCTGGGCCTTGCCGCAGTTGAAGGCGCCGCCGAGGACGTAGGTCTGCGGACCGCCGACGGCCGCCATCGAGCCCCAGAAGTCGGTGGTGGTGGCCTGGTAGGCGAAGTCCTTGACCTGGCCCGCGAGCTCGCCGTTCCTGATGGCGTACGCGCGCTGGCCGGTGAACTGGAAGTTGTAGCGCTGCATGTCGATCGACCAGGAGCGGTCGCCGACGATGTACAGGCCGTTCTCCACGCCCGCGAACAGGCCCTCGGTGTCGGGGCCGCCGGCGGCCGGCTGGAGCGAGACGTTGGCCATCCGCTGCACCGGGACGTGCGCGGGGGAGTCCGCGAAGGCGCAGCCGTTGGAGCGGTCGAAGCCCTTCAGCTTCGCCATCCCGCGGTCCAGCTGGTAGCCCGCCAGGACACCGTCCTTGACGAGGTCCCAGGACTGGGTGGCGACGCCCTCGTCGTCGTAGCCGATGGTGGAGAGGCCGTGCTCGGCGGTGCGGTCGCCGGTGACGTGCATCAGCTCGGAGCCGTACTTCAGCGAGCCGAGCTTGTCGAAGGTGGCGAAGGAGGTGCCGGCGTAGGCGGCCTCGTAGCCGAGCGCACGGTCCAGCTCGGTGGCGTGGCCGATCGACTCGTGGATGGTCAGCCAGAGGTTGGACGGGTCGATCACCAGGTCGTAGCGGCCGGCCTCGACGCTCGGGGCCTTCATCTTCTCGGCCAGCAGGACGGGCAGTTCGGCCAGCTCGGCGTCCCAGTCCCAGCCGGTGCCCGTCAGGTACTCCCAGCCGCGCCCGACCGGCGGCGCCAGGGTGCGCATCGAGTCGAAGGCCCCGGTGCGCTCGTCCACCGAGGTGGCCTCCAGCGTCGGGTGCAGCCGGATCCGCTGCTGGGTGGTCACGGTGCCGGCGGTGTCCGCGTAGAACTTGTTCTCCTGCACCGTCAGCAGGGTGGCCTGGACGTGCGAGACGCCCTCGGCGGACAGCAGCCGCGTGCTCCAGTCGGCGAGCAGCGCCGTCTTCTCGGCGTCCGGCACCTCGAAGGGGTTCACCTCGTACGCGGAGACCCAGGTGGCGTCGGCGTACACCGGCTCGTCCGCCAGCTCGACCCGCTCCCCGGATCCGGCCGCCCGGCTGATCCCGCCGGAGAGCCGGGCCACCGCGACGGCCTGCTCGGCGACCCTGGCCGCCGCGTCCGTGGTCAGGTCCACCCCGGCGGCGAAGCCCCAGGCGCCGTCCAGCAGGACCCGGACGGCGAAGCCGAGCTGGACGCTGTCGGAGGTGCCGGCCGGGCGGGCGTCACGCAGCCGCCAGGAGGCGCTGCGGACCCGCTCCAGCCTGAAATCGGCGTGCGCGGCACCGAGTTCGCGTGCCCGGCTCAGGGCGGCGTCGGCCAGCGTGCGCAACGGGAAGGCGAGGAACAGCGGGTCGACGGCGCGCCCGCGCGGGGCGCCGGCGCTGCTGGTCGGGGGCTTCGGAGGCAATCGGGCTCCCTGGTCGGGGGGATGGCGGTGCGGGCGGCCCCGGACAGGGGTGCCCGCACCGCATCATTTCCCGTTCACAGGGTTTCGGCCAGCGCATTTCCCCACGACACACGCGGCCGGCCGGAGCGTCAGGCGACGCCCTCCCACCAGCCGTCCAGCTCCGGCGGGTTGTCGACGTCCACCCGCTCGCCGGGGCGCGGGACGGCCAGCGGGACGGCCTGCTGCTTGGCCTCCGCCAGCAGCCGCTCGATCGGCTCGGCCCACGGGTGCAGGCCCAGGTTGAAGGTGCACCAGTGCACCGGGACGAGCAGGCCGGCGTTCAGCTCGCGGTGGGCCAGGACGGCGTCCTCCGGCGTCATGTGGATGTCCGACCAGGCCGCGTCGTAGGCGCCGATCTGGACCAGGGCGGCGTCGAACGGGCCGTGCTGCGCGCCGATCGCCGCGTAGCCCTCGAAGTAGCCGGAGTCCCCGGTGTAGAAGACCTTGCGGTGGGGGCCGGCGATCACCCAGGAGCCCCAGAGCGTGGTGTTGCGGGTCAGCCCGCGGCCGGAGAAGTGGTGGGCGGAGGTCAGGGTGACGGCCAGCTCGCCGAGGTGGCAGGTCTCGTCCCAGTCCAGCTCGATGATCCGGTGCTCCGGGACGCCCCAGCGGCGCAGGTGCCCACCGATGCCGAGCGGCACCGCGAAGGGCGCCGACTGGCTGCGGACCAGGCGCTTGACCGTCGCCATGTCCAGGTGGTCGTAGTGGTCGTGCGAGATCAACACCGCGTCGACCTGCGGCAGCTCCTCCAGTTCCACCGGCACCGGGTGCAGCCGCTTCGGGCCGACGTGCGCGGCGGGGGAGCAGCGGTCGCTCCAGACCGGGTCGAGCAGCACCCGGGTGCCCTCGATCTCGACCAGCGCGGAGGCGTGCCCGTACCAGGTGATCTCCACGCCCTCGGCGGCCGGACGGGGGCCGCCGGCCGGGCGGACGGTCGGCACCGGGTGCGCGGGCACCCGGCCGGCGCGGTCGAACAGCATCCGGCGCACGGTGTCGCGGTCGATCTCGGGCGCGGGCTTGGCCCGGGCCAGCGTGGAGGGCGCGTTGTGGAAGACGCCGTCGCGGTACTGCGGGGAGTTGCGGACCCGCTCCTCGCGTTCGCCGTCCGGCCGCCGTCCGAAGGCCGCGGGCAGGTCGCGCAGCGACCAGGCGGCCGCTCCCGCGCCGGCCGCCAGGGCGGCCAGGGCCAGCAGTCGTCCGCGCCGCCGGGCGGTACCGGGCAGTGCCCCACTCATGCGCCCACCTCGACGGTCCGCTCGCTTCGCTCGCTCATCGCGCTCTGCCTTCGCTCGGGGCCCGTTCGGGGGGTGCGGTGCGGGCGGCCCCGGTCGCCCCGCACCACCGGGGGCAACGGGCGCGCGGCGGCGCGTGTTCCCGGGGGCCGGTCGGGCGCGGGCCGGGGCGAGGGGGCGGGCGGTGGTGCGGGTGGGGGCGCAGCGGGGCGCGTGGCGGGTGTGACCGGGGCGGGGAGCGGGACGGGCACGCATTGTCGGATTGCGACAGTTCCGCCGGTGAGGCGCTGTGGGAGCCCGATTCGTCGCCGCCCGGGGGCGACCGATAGCGTCACACTGCGTGCGCATTTCGACGTACGCACACCAACGGAGAGAGGTGGATCGTTGAGCCGCTCGGTTCTCGTCACCGGAGGTAACCGGGGCATCGGCCTCGCGATCGCCCTGGCCTTCGCCGAGGCGGGCGACAAGGTCGCCATCACCAGCCGCTCGGGCGAGGTGCCCGAGGAGCTGGCCAAGTACGACGTCCTCGCGGTGCGCTGCGACATCACCGACAGCGCCCAGGTCGACGCGGCGTTCACGGAGATCGAGGCCGAGCACGGCGCCGTCCAGGTGCTGGTGGCCAACGCCGGCATCACCAACGACACGCTGCTGCTGCGCATGTCGGAGGAGGATTTCACCTCCGTCGTGGACACCAACCTCACCGGCACGTTCCGGGTGGTCAAGCGCGCCTCCAAGCTGATGATGCGCGCCCGCAAGGGCCGGGTCGTGCTGATCTCCTCGGTGGTCGGCCTCTCCGGCTCGACGGGCCAGGCGAACTACGCCGCCTCCAAGGCCGGCCTGGTCGGCTTCGCCCGCTCGCTGGCGCGCGAGCTCGGCCCGCGCAACATCACCGTCAACGTGGTCGCCCCCGGCTTCGTCGACACCGACATGACCGCAGTGCTCAGCGACGAGCGCCGTGCGGAGATCGTCTCGGGCGTGCCGCTGGGCCGCTACGCGGCGCCCGCCGAGGTCGCGTCCACCGTGCGGTTCCTCGGTTCGGACGAGGCCGCGTACATCACCGGAGCCGTCATTCCCGTCGACGGCGGATTGGGCATGGGTCACTGAACATGAGCGGAATCCTCGAGGGCAAGCGGATCCTGATCACGGGTGTGCTGATGGAGTCCTCCATCGCCTTCCACACCGCCAAGCTCGCCCAGGAGCAGGGCGCCGAGATCATCCTCACCGCCTTCCCGCGCCCGTCCCTCACCGAGCGGATCGCCAAGAAGCTGCCGCACCCGGTCAAGGTGCTGGAGCTGGACGTGTCCAGCGAGGAGCAGCTGGCCGGCATCGCCGACCAGGTGCGCGAGCACCTGCCGAGCCTGGACGGCATCGTCCACTCGATCGGCTTCGCCCCGCAGGACGCGCTGGGCGGCAACTTCCTGGACACCCCGTGGGAGTCCGTGGCCACCGCCATGCAGGTCTCGGCGTTCTCGCTGAAGTCGCTGACCATGGCGCTGCTGCCGCTGATGCAGGACGGCGGCTCGGTGGTCGGCCTGACCTTCGACGCCCAGTTCGCCTGGCCGCAGTACGACTGGATGGGCCCGGCCAAGGCGGCGCTGGAGTCCACCAACCGCTACCTGGCGCGCTACCTGGGCGAGCGGAACATCCGCTGCAACCTGATCTCGGCCGGCCCGATCGGCTCGATGGCCGCCAAGTCCATCCCGGGCTTCCCCGACCTGGCCGCCACCTGGGACAGCCGCTCCCCGCTGAAGTGGGACCTGAGCGACCCGGAGCCGGCCGGCCGCGGCGTCGTCGCCCTGCTCTCGGACTGGTTCCCGAAGACCACCGGCGAGATCGTCCACGTGGACGGCGGCCTGCACGCCATCGGCGCCTGACCGGCTGCTGCCGTCGTACGGCCCGGCACCCCTCCGCACGGAGGGGTGCCGGGCCGTTCGCTTTCCGGGGCCCTTCCCGGAGCAGCCGGGCGCCGGGCGTCGGCGGCCGGGCGTGCGGGGGTGAGGCGTCAGGCGTCGCCGTCGGCGCAGGCGCCGATGGCGCGCCCGGCCTCGATGGAGGCGCGCTCGGGGTCGCCGGCCCGGATGGCGTCGAGGATCTTGTCGTGGCCGAGGTAGCGCTCGGCGATCAGCTCGGGGCCGACGTCGTGGCGCAGGTGGGCGCGGGTGACCTCGCCGAGGTCGGCGTAGACGGCGGCGAGGACGTCGTTGTGGGCGGCGGCGACGACGGCCTGGTGGAAGGCCGCGTCGGCCTGGATGAAGTCCTCGGCGTCGCCGGAGCGCCAGGCGTCCTCGCGGCGGGCGAGGGTGGCGTCCAGCAGGTCGAGGTCGCGGTCGGTGCGGCGGGTGGCGGCCAGGCCGGCGGCGGAGGTCTCCAGGGTGACGCGGAGTTCGGCCACCTGGGCCTGGTCGGCGTCGGCGAAGCGGCGGTGCATGACCCCGGCCAGCTCGCTGGTGGCGAGGACGTACGTCCCGGAGCCCTGGCGGATGTCGAGCAGGCCGTTGTGGGCGAGCGCGCGGACGGCCTCGCGGACGGTGTTGCGGGCGACGCCGAGCTGTTCGACCAGGGCGGCCTCGGTCGGGATGCGCGAGCCGACCGGCCATTCGCCCGAGGTGATCTGGGCGCGCAGCTGCGCGATCACCTGGTCGGACAGCGGGGTGCGCCTCGGCGAGGACAGCGCCACGGGGTGACTCCTTGCGGCTTGGGTCGCGGGTGGGGGCGGCGGCCTGGTGGGTGGGGGGACACATCATGCCAATTCCAGGGTGCGCTAATTCATCCCATCATTCTATGATGGCTCCCATGCCACCCGCCGCAGACACCACCACGGCCCCGCACACCGGGGTCCGGCCGCAGACCGAGCGGCCCGCCCGCAGCCGGAGCACGTACCCCGGCTGGCTGTTCGCCGTCGCGATCGCCGTCGCCGCCTTCAACCTCCGCCCCGTGGTCACCAGCCTCGGGCCGCTGCTCAAGCAGGTCCAGGCGGACCTCGGGATGAACGCCACGCTGGCCGGCCTGCTGGCCGCCGTGCCCTCGCTCTGCTTCGCCCTGTTCGGCTTCGCCGCGCCCGGCATGGCCCGGCGGATCGGCCCGATCGCGGTGATCACCGCAGGCATGGGGGCGATCACGGCGGGCGTGCTGGCCCGTTCGTTCGCCGGCGGCACGGCGGTCTTCCTACTGCTGACCGCGCTGGCGCTCGCCGGGGTGGCGGTCTCCAACGTACTGATCCCGGTGGTGATCAAGCGGTACTTCCCGGAGCGGGTCGGCCCGATGATCGGCCTGTACTCCATGGCCCTGTCGGCCGGCACCTCGCTCGCCGCCGCCGTCACCGTGCCGCTGACCGGCGCGCTCGGCGGTGACTGGCGGGTCGGCCTGGGCGTCTGGGCCGCGCTCGGCGCGCTCGCCCTGCTGCTCTGGCTGCCGGCGATGGCGGCCAAGCGCGAGCGCGGCGACCGCGCGGGCGGGGCGGCCGCTCCCGACAAGCTGCCGATCACCCGCAGCCGGACGGCCTGGGCGATGGCCTGCTTCTTCGGCCTCCAGGCCACCGGCGCGTACGTGGTGATGGGCTTCCTGCCGAAGATCTTCCAGGACGCCGGCGTCTCCGAGGGCGCCTCCGGCGTGCTGCTGGCGCTCACCATGGTGATCGGCGTCCCGGTCTCCTTCGTCCTGCCCAACCTCGCCGCCCGCCGCGGCGACCAGCGGCTCTTCGTGGTGGTGCTCGCCTCCTGCGGCATCGCCGGGTACGCCGGGCTCGCGCTGGCCCCGGCCGGTGCGCCGTGGGTCTGGGCGACCCTGGTCGGCCTCTCGAACTGCGCCTTCCCGCTGGTGCTCACCATGATCGGCCTGCGCGCCCGGACGGCCGGCGGGGTGGCCCAGCTCTCCGCCTTCGCCCAGGGCGTCGGCTACCTGATCTCCATCCCCGGCCCGATCCTGATCGGCCGGCTGTACCAGGTCACCGGGGACTGGTACCTGCCGCTGGGCCTCCTCGCGGTGCTGCTGGTGCCGCAGATGCTGTTCGGCCTGCGGGCGGCGCGGGCCCGGCACATCGAGGACGAGGCGCTGCGCCCGGCCGCACCCGCCCGCGCCTGACGGGGGCGCGCGGGGGCGGTGCCCGGCGGGAACGGCCGGGATGGGAGAATCCGGTCATGCCCGTACTCGAACCGAACCCCACCGACGGCCACAAGAAGCTGGGCCAGCTCGCCGCGACCATCGGCGGCATCGTGGCCCTGCTGATCGTCGTCGCCATCGTCGCCCGCAACCTGGGCTGACCGGACCCGCAGCGGCCGCCGGCCGGCCGGACCCGCACCGGCCCGGGCGGTCCGCCGTCCGCCGTCTGCGCGCCGCCGTCCGACTGCCGTCCGACCGCCGTCCGACCGGCGGGCGAAGCCCCGGCGAACGGCGCATGATGACACCCTCCACCCCTGAGGGTGGCGGCATGCGGCAGCATCGCGCCACCGGGCGGCTTTTCTGCCAAGCTTGCTGGGTATGAGCGCCGACACGCCCCGCAGGATCATCGTTCTCCGCCATGCCAAGGCCGACTGGCCGAACGGCGTGGACGACCACGAGCGGCCGTTGGCCGACCGGGGCCGCCACCAGGCCCCGGACGCCGGCCGCTGGCTCGCCGACTCCGGCATCAATCCCGACTACGTGCTCTGCTCCACGGCCCTGCGCACCCGTGAGACGTGGAAGCTCGCCGCGCACGAGCTGCCCAAGCGCTCCCGCAAGACGGTGTACGAGGAACGGATCTACGAGGCCAGCCCCGGCGAGATCATCACCGTGCTGCAGGAGACCCCCGAGGAGTACGACGACCTGGTGCTGGTGGGCCACAACCCCGGCGTGCTCGGGCTCACCCAGGTGCTGGCCGGTGACGAGGGCGACCGGGACGCGCTGGAGCGGCTGCGGCTCGGCGGGTTCCCGACCGCCGCCATCGCGGTGCTCAGCTTCAGCGGGTCGTGGAAGGGCGTCGAGCCGGGCGTGGCGCAGCTGGTCTCGTACCACACGCCGCAGGACTGACCTGAGGTGCGCGAGGGGCGCGGGACGGTGTCCTCGCGCCCCTCGCGCACGCCCGGCGGCTACTCGGTCGGGGTGCCGTGCAGCGCGTCGGCCGCCTCGACCTCTTCCCGGGTGATGCCCAGCAGGTAGAGCACGGTGTCCAGGAAGGGCACGTTCACCGCGGTGTCCGCGGCCTCCCGCACCACCGGCTTGGCGTTGAAGGCCACGCCCAGCCCGGCCGCGTTCAGCATGTCCAGGTCGTTGGCGCCGTCGCCGATCGCGACCGTCTGCTCCAGCGGCACCTTGGCCTGCTCGGCGAAGCGGGCGAGCCAGCGGGCCTTGCCGGCCCGGTCGACGATCTCGCCGACCACCCGGCCGGTGAACCTGCCGTCCACCACCTCCAGGGTGTTGGCCGCCGCGAAGTCCAGCCCCAGCTGCTCCACCAGGTGGTCGGTGACCTGGGTGAACCCGCCGGAGACCACCGCGACCTGGAAGCCCAGCCGCTGCAGCGTCCGGATCAGGGTGCGCGCCCCCGGCGTGAACCGGACCTCCGTGCGCACCTTCTCGGTCACCCCGGCGTCCAGGCCGGCCAGCAGCGCCACCCGGGCGCGCAGCGACTCGGCGAAGTCCAGCTCGCCGCGCATCGCCGCGGCCGTCACCTCGGCGACCTTCTCCTCGCAGCCCGCGTGGGCCGCGAACAGCTCGATCACCTCGTCCTGGATCAGGGTCGAGTCGACGTCCATCACCACCAGCCGCTTGGCCCGGCGCTCCAGGCCGGCCGCCACCACGGCGATGTCCACCCGCTGGGTGGCCGCCTCCTGGGCCAGCTCGGCACGGAGCCGGTCGGTGGCGACACCGGAGACGGCCAGCTCGACGGCGGTCACCGGGTACTTGGCGAGCCGGAAGACACGGTCGATGTTGCCGCCCGCGTCGCTGATCCGGGAGGTGAGCGCGGAGACCGCGGAGGCGGTCAGCGGGTGGCCCAGCACGGTGACGTGCGAGCGGCCCTCGCGGCGCGGCCGGTTGTCGCCGATGCCGGAGATGATCTCGGCCTGGAGCTTCTGCTCCTCGGCCCAGCGGTGCACGGTCGTGCGCAGCTCGCCCTCGGCACCGGGGGTGCCGCCGGCCGGCGGGGTGACCAGGGCACACAGCGTTATCCGGCCACGGGTCACGACCTGCTCGATGTCGATCACGTCGACGTCGAACCGGGCCAGCGTGGCGAAGAGGCCGGCGGTGATGCCGGGACGGTCCTTGCCGAACACCTTGACGAGCAGGGTGCGCTCGTCCTCGGTCCGGGGCTGCGGGGCGGGGAGAGGCTCAGCGGCCAAGGGCGATGCGTTCATGGTGCCTCCCACGCTACCCGCCGACCGGCGGGGCCAGGGCACCCGTCCGCGTCGTGGACGAGGCACCGGCAGGCCGGTGGGCGGTGTGCGCACGGCCCGGGTGACGGGGCGGTTGCGCAGCGGTGACATCGGGGGGCGGCCGCGGGGCCGTCCGGGTGGTGGTGGCGGGGCCGTCCGCGAATCGTTGCCGCCTGGTCACAGTCACCGGGGGTGACTTTCATCAACGGGAGACGGACTGGAATGATTCCCCCGTCAGATTCAGGACATCGCACCCCCGGTCGGGGGCCACAATCGGGGGACCGAGAGAGCGGGGCAGGCGAGCAGTGCCGCAACTCGTCATTGAGATCAACGGGCAGCAGCGGACATTGGAGCCGGGGCGGTCCTACACCATCGGGCGCAACCCTCAGTCGGACTTCCCGTTCGACGACGCCAGGGTCTCCTGGCAGCACGCCACCATCTCCTTCAACGGGGCGGGTTGGCAGCTCGACGACCACGGGAGCACCAACGGCACCTACACCGGCGGTGCCCGCACGATGCAGGCCCAGCTCTTCCCGGGGGCCGTGGTCAACCTCGGCAACGCCGAGAACGGGCCGCGGCTGAACTTCTCCGCGCCCGCCCAGGCCGCCGCGCCGGCGCCCGCCTGGCACGAGGCGGCGACCAGCCGCAGCCACACCCCGGCGCCCCAGCCGCCCGTCCAGCAGCAGCAGCCGCCCGCCCAGCCGTGGGCCCAGCAGCAGCCGCAGCAGCAGCCGTTCGCGCCGCAGGCCCAGCAGCAGTGGCCCGGGCAGCAGCAGGGCTTCCCGCAGCAGCAGAGTCCGCAGCACGGCGGCTTCCCGCAGCAGCACACTCCGCAACACGACGCCGGCGGCCCGCAGCCGACGATGATCCGCAGCCTGTCCGCCGGCATGAACACCGTCCGGATCGGTCGCGCGCTCGACAACGACATCGTGGTCTCCGACCTCCAGGTCTCCCGCCACCACGCCGAGCTGCGCCAGCTGCCCGACGGCCGGTACGAGATCGTCGACCTCGGCAGCCACAACGGCATCTTCCTCAACGGCCAGCGCGTCCAGCGTCAGCTGATGGGACCGCAGGACCGGCTGACCGTCGGCCACTCCAGCTTCGTGCTGGTCGGCGACCAGCTGCAGGAGTTCGTCGACACCGGCGCGGTCTCCTTCTCCGCCCGCCACCTGACCGTCGAGGTCGAGCACAAGGGCGCCAAGAAGATCCTGCTCAACGACGTCAGCTTCGGCGTCCCGGAGAAGTCCCTGGTCGCGGTCATCGGCCCGTCCGGCTCCGGCAAGTCCACCCTGCTGCGCGCCCTCACCGGCTACCGCCCCGCCGACCGCGGCGACGTCCTGTACGACGGCCGCAACCTGTACAAGCAGTTCGCCGAACTGCGCTCGCGCATCGGCCTGGTGCCGCAGTCGGAGATCCTGCACAAGGAGCTGACGGTCCGCACCGGCCTCAAGTACGCGGCCCGGCTGCGCTTCCCCGGCGACACCGAGGCGCGCGAGCGCGAGGCCCGGATCGACGAGGTGCTGTACGAGCTGCGCCTCGACAAGCGCGCCGACAACAAGATCACCGCGCTCTCCGGCGGCCAGCAGAAGCGCGTCTCGGTCGCCCTGGAGCTGCTCACCAAGCCGTCGCTGATCTTCCTGGACGAGCCCACCTCGGGCCTCGACCCGGGCATGGACCGCGAGGTCATGCAGATGCTGCGCGGCCTCGCCGACGACGGCCGCACCATCCTGGTCGTCACCCACTCGGTGGCCGAACTCGCGCTCTGCGACCGGCTGCTGGTGATGGCGCCGGGCGGCTCGGTGGCCTACTTCGGCCCGCCGGACGAGGCGCTGCACTTCTTCGGGTACGAGACCTGGGCCGACGTCTTCCAGGCCTTCGAGAACTACCCGGACCACGACTGGGCCGGCCGCTACCGCGGTTCGGTGCACTACCAGCAGTACTCCGCCCCCACCGTGGAGGCGGGCGAGGTGCAGCACGTGCAGGTGGCCCAGGAGGCCGTACGGCCGCCGAAGCCGCAGAGCTGGGGCTCGCAGCTGTGGACGCTGATGCGCCGCTACATCTCCGTGCTCGCCTCCGACCGCGGCTTCCTGGCCCTGTCGGTGCTGCTGCCCGCGGTCATCGGCGCGGTCAGCGTGCTGATCCCCAACGAACCGGGCCTGGCGCCGAACCCGAAGAGCCAGCTCGGGCTCAACAGCGGGGCCGCGACGATCATGCTGATCCTGGCGATCGGCGCCTGCTTCTCCGGCGCGGCCAACTCGGTCCGTGAGTTGATCAAGGAGCGGGCGATCTACGAACGGGAACGGGCCACCGGGCTCTCCCGCTCGGCGTACATGATGTCCAAGATCATCGTGCTGGGCATCTTCAGCGTGATCCAGGGCGCGATCATCTCCGCCGTCGGCTTCCTGCCGCGCAAGCTCCCCAAGCACGGCCTGATCGTCGACAACCTGCCGATCGTCGAGATGACCATCGGCATGATCCTGCTGAGCTTCGCCGCGATGATGTTCGGCCTGATGATCTCCGCGCTGGTGAAGACCGCCGAGAAGACCATGCCGCTGCTGGTCATGTTCGCCATCGTCCAGGTCGTCTTCACCGGCTGCCTCTTCCAGATCTTCGGCAAGCCCGGTCTGGAGCAGGTCGCCTGGCTGATGCCGGCCCGCTGGGGCACCGCGATGGTCGCCACCACGCTGGACCTCTCGAAGCTCCTCGGTCCCTGGAACAAGGACTTCAACAACCCCGACTACGACCAGCTGTGGGACCACAGCATCGCCCAGCTGCTGATCGACGCCGGTGCGCTGGTGGTGATCTCGGTGGTCCTCGGCCTCATCATCACGCGCCTGCAGCGCCGTCACGAGCCCGAGGTCATGCAGAAGGGCTGACGCCCGTCGCCCCGAGGGCGGCTCTTCCCGGTACGGGGAGGGCCGCCCTCCGCGTTTCCCGGGCCCTCCGCGTTTCCCGAGCCCTTCGGCCTAGGTCCGCAGACCTGCGACCGGCGCGGCCGCAGGCGGACGCGAGCGCCCCGGGCGCGGCGGTAGTTTGGCGGTATGCCCACCTCGTCCAGTGACCGCCGTCCCCGGACCGGCCTGCTGCCCGTCGACCGGATACCGGTCGGCCCGCCGGCCCACGATGGCCCGCTGCCCGCCTGCGACCCCTGCCTGTCCGGGATCGAGGCCGTCAGCCAGGCGCTGCTCGCCATGAGCCGGCACCTGGAGGTCCGCGAGGTGCTGCGCCGCATCACCGCCTCCGCCCGGGAACTGCTCGGCGCCGAGTACGCGGCCCTGGGCGTGCCCGACGACCACGGCGGCTTCGCCCAGTTCGTGGTCGACGGCGTCACCGACGAGCAGTGGCGGGCGATCGGCCCGCTGCCCCGCCAGCACGGCGTCCTCGCCGAGATGCTGCACGAGACCGGGCCGACCCGGCTCGCCGACGTCCGCCGGGCCCCCGCGTTCGGCGGCTGGCCCGCCGCCCACCCCGAGATGGACGCCTTCCTCGGCATGCCGGTCCTGGACACCGACGCGGCCGAGGACGAGCCGCAGGTGATGGGCGTCATCTTCCTCGCCAACAAGCGCGGCGGCGGCCTGTTCACCGACCACGACGAGGAGTTGCTGCGGATCCTCGCCGCGCACGCCGCCCTCGCCCTCTCCAACGCCCGCCTCTACGAGCGCAGCCGCGAGCTCACCCTGGCCGGCGAACGCGCCCGGATCGCCCACGACCTGCACGACGCCGTCTCGCAGAAGCTCTTCTCGCTGCGCCTCACCGCCAAGGCCGCCGCCAAGCTCGTCGACCGCGACCCGGCCCGGGCCCGCGCCGAGCTCGCCGAGGTCGCCCGGCTGGCCGCCGAGGCCGCCGACGAACTGCGCGCCGTCGTCGTGGAGCTGCGCCCCGCCGCGCTGGAGGAGGACGGGCTGAGCGCCACCCTCGCCTCCCAGGTGCAGGTCCTCGACCGCGCGCACACCGCCGACGTCGCCTTCGCCGCCGACGGGGTCCGCGCCCTGCCGCCCGCCCAGGAGGCCGCGTTGCTGCGGGTCGCCCAGGAGGCGCTGCACAACGCGCTGCGGCACTCCGGTGCCGACCGGGTCACCGTCACCCTGGCCGGGACGCCAGCGCGCGGTGCCGTGCTGCGGGTGCGCGACGACGGGCGCGGCTTCGACCCCGAATCCGTCCGCAGGGCCGGCCGTCACCTCGGCCTGGCCTCGATGCGCGACCGCGCGGCCGCCGTCGGCGGCACGCTCGTCCTGGAGTCCGCCCCCGGCCGGGGGACGCTCGTCGAGATGGAGGTCCCCGGTGCCTGAGAGCACACCGTCGATCCGCGTCCTGCTGGTCGACGACCACCAGGTGGTCCGGCGCGGACTGCGCACCTTCCTGGAGGTCCAGGACGACATCGAGGTCGTCGGGGAGGCCGCCGACGGTGCCGAGGGCGTCGAGCGGGCCCGCGAACTCGACCCGGACGTCGTGCTGATGGACCTCAAGATGCCCGGCGTGGACGGCATCGAGGCGCTGCGCACGCTCAAGGGCGAGGGCAGCCGGGCCCGGATCCTGATCGTCACCAGCTTCACCGAGCACCGCACCATGGTCCCCGCGCTGCGGGCCGGCGCCGCCGGGTACGTGTACAAGGACGTCGACCCGGAGGCGCTGGCCGGCGCGATCCGCTCGGTGCACGCGGGTCACGTGCTGCTCCAGCCCGAGCTGGCCGAGGCCCTGCTCGCCGACGACGGCCCGCGCCCGCCGCAGGGCCGCGGCGGCACCCTGACCGAGCGCGAGCGCGAGGTCCTCGGCCACATCGCGGACGGCCGCTCCAACCGGGAGATCGCCCGCAGCCTGCACCTGTCCGAGAAGACCGTGAAGACGCACGTCTCCAACATCCTGATGAAGCTGGACCTCGCCGACCGCACCCAGGCCGCCCTCTGGGCCGTCCGCAACGGCCAGGCCCGCGACGACCAGGCCCGCGACGGCGGCTAGCCGAGGGGGCGGCGGGCGGGGGCGGCTCCGGGGGCGTCCGCTACCGCTCGTCCACCAGGGCGTTGTACGCCGCCACCTGGGCGCGCCGGGCGGTGCGGCGCAGCGGCTCCAGGACGGACCGGCGGGCCGCCATCTCGGAGGCGCTGACCGCGGCGCCGTGGCTGTCGGCGGCGATCGCGAGCAGCGCGCCGACCTGCCGCGCCGACTCCAGCACCCGCACGGCCCGCGGCGGGTACCCGGGGGCGAGCAGCTCGACGTGCCCGCGCCGGCGGAACGCGTCCAGCGAGCGCAGCGCCTCCGGGCCGGCCCCGGCCACGTCGAGGCGGGTGAGCAGCAGGGTCGCCTCGCGCAGGCCGTCCGACAGCTCGCGCTCGGCCTCGTGCAGCGAGGGCACGTCGGCCGGCGGGGCGTCGTTCACCTCGGCGCAGCGCCAGAGCACCGTCGCCGAGCGGTCCCCGGCCGGGCCGAACACCTCGACCTCCGGGACCAGCCCGAGCGGCACCCCGACGGCCAGCACGGCCTCGCCCGCGCCCATCGCGCGCTCGTTGAAGGCCGGCGGGCCGGTCAGCCCGAGCGGGTGCCCGGCGCTCGGCAGGGCCAGCCGCAGGCCCTTCACGCCCAGCACCCGGAGCCGTCCGAGCGCCCAGGTGAGCCCGTGCTGCTCGCCCGGCGCGTCCCCGGGCAGACCGGTCACCCGGTGGCTCTCGTCGTCGCCGAGGACGGCCGCGGCGGCGTTGTCGGGCGGCACCAGGCCGGCCAGCAGGGCGTTGCCCCAGGCGGTCAGCCGCCCCGAACGGGGTTCTTCGTACGGATTGTCGGCAGGAGTCGCGAGCATCCGGCCAGCCTACGGAATCGGCGGTCATCCGCGTGGCGTAGGTTTGCCCATGCGTGTGCGGCGCACCCACCCCGTGCCACCCGGCCGCCGGGGTAGGCTGCCCGCCCGCACCGACGGCCGTGATTTCTGTATTGGGGAAGGCGTAGGCATGAGCGACGTGCTGGAGCTGGTGGACGTATCCGTGGTCCGGGAGGAGCGCGCGCTGGTCGACCAGGTCTCGTGGTCCATCTCCGAGGGCGAGCGCTGGGTGATCCTCGGCCCCAACGGCGCCGGCAAGACCACCCTGCTGCAGATCGCCTCCACGTACCTCTTCCCGACCTCCGGCAAGGTGTCCGTGCTCGGCGAGAAGCTCGGCGAGGTCGACGTCTTCGAGCTGCGCTCCCGGATCGGCCTGGCCGGCGCCGCGATGTTCGACAAGCTGCCCGCCGAGCAGACCGTGCTGCAGACGGTGCTCACCGCCGCGTACGGCATGACCGTGAGCTGGCAGGAGCAGTACGAACAGTCCGACGAGTCCCGCGCGCTCGTCCTGCTGGACCGGCTGGGCATGACGGGCCTGACCGCCCGCAAGTTCGGCACCCTCTCCGAGGGCGAGAAGAAGCGCACCCTGATCGCGCGCGCCCTGATGACCGACCCCGAGCTGCTGCTGCTGGACGAGCCGGCCGCCGGCCTCGACCTCGGCGGCCGCGAGGACCTGGTCCGCCGCCTCGGCGCGCTGGCCCAGGACGAGTTCGCGCCGGCCATCGCCATGGTCACCCACCACGTCGAGGAGATCGCCCCCGGCTTCACCCACGTCCTGATGATCCGTCAGGGCAAGGTGCTCACCGCCGGCCCGATCGACACCGAGCTGACGGCGCGCAACCTGTCCAAGTGCTTCGGCCTGCCGCTCACCCTGGAGCGCCACGGCGACCGCTGGTCCGCGCAGGGCCTGCCGCTCGGCTGACCCGGCCCCACCCGGCCCCGCCGACCGGTCCGTTCCGGCCGCCGGCACCCTGAATTCGCTGAACTGGAACCGGTCGCGCATGCGACCGGTTTCCGTCCCTCCACCTGCGGGAACTGACCGCCTCGAAGGCCCTTCGCTCCCTAGGATGGACACGTGGACAGCTGGATCTGGTGGCTCCTGGCCGCCGTCGGCCTCGGCATACCGCTGGTGATCACCGCGATGCCGGAGCTGGCCATGTTCGCGGTCGGCGCGCTCGCCGCCGCCGGCGTCGCCGGGCTGGGCGCCGGAGCGGTCTGGCAGCTCCTGACCTTCGTCGCCGTCTCGGTCGGCCTGCTGGTCGTGGTCCGGCCGATCGCCTACCGGCAGTTGCGGAAGGGCCCGCAGATCAAGATGGGCATCGAGGCGCTCAAGGGCGCCACCGCGGTCGTCGCGGAACAAGTCGACGGGGAGGGCGGGCGGATCAAGCTCAACGGCGAGATCTGGTCGGCCCGCGCGCTCAACCCCGGCAGTGTGTACGAGCCGGGGCAGCAGGTCGACGTCGTCGAAATCCAGGGCGCGACCGCCCTGGTCGTCTAGGGGAGAGTCCGTGGAACCCGTCCTTATCGTCCTGGTCGTCCTGGTCGTGGTGGCATTCATCGCGCTGATCAAGACGATTCAGGTCATCCCGCAGGCCAGCGCCGCGATCGTGGAGCGCTTCGGCCGCTACACCCGGACGCTCAACGCCGGCCTGAACATCGTCGTCCCGTTCATCGACCGGGTACGCAACCGGATCGACCTGCGCGAGCAGGTCGTGCCCTTCCCGCCGCAGCCGGTGATCACCCAGGACAACCTGGTCGTCAACATCGACACGGTCATCTACTACCAGGTGACCGACCCGCGCGCCGCCACCTACGAGGTCGCCAGCTACATCCAGGCGATCGAGCAGCTCACCGTCACCACGCTGCGCAACATCATCGGCTCGATGGACCTCGAATCCACCCTGACCTCCCGCGAGGTCATCAACGCCGGCCTGCGCGGCGTGCTGGACGAGGCCACCGGCAAGTGGGGCATCCGGGTCAACCGCGTCGAGCTGAAGGCGATCGAGCCGCCGACCTCCATCCAGGACTCGATGGAGAAGCAGATGCGCGCCGACCGGGACAAGCGCGCCGCGATCCTCACCGCCGAGGGCCAGCGGCAGGCGCAGATCCTCAAGGCCGAAGGTGAGAAGCAGGCCGAGGTGCTCAAGGCCGAGGGTGAGGCCCAGGCCGCGGTGCTGCGCGCCGACGGTGAGGCGGCCGCGATCCGGACCGTCTTCGAGGCGATCCACGACGGCGACGCCGACCAGAAGCTGCTCGCCTACCAGTACCTGCAGACCCTCCCCGAGCTGGCCAAGGGCGACTCCAACAAGCTGTGGATCATCCCGAGCGAGGTCGGCGACGCGCTCAAGGGCCTCGGCGGCGCGTTCACCGGCCTGACCGGCAACGGCGGCCTGAACGGCAGCGCGGTCGCGGCCCCCAGCGCCGCGGCCCCGGCGGCCACCCAGGTGCCGCTCGACCCGTCGGCCGGTCCGCGCCCACTGGACACCGACACCAAGGGGGCCGCCCGGCCCCGGGTCGACCCCGCGCGCGAGTACCGGAAGATCGACCCCGAGTAGACCGACCCCGAATAGATCGACGCGAGTAGGCCGGCCACGCGCCGCCGAGGGCCCGCCCCCTTACCTCATGGGGGCGGGCCCTCGGGCGTTCCCGGGGAAGGTGTGGTGTACGTCCCGAATCGTGGGCGGCCCTGGTAGGCCCGGCCCGCCGTCCGGCATGATCGCCTCGGACAGGACCGAGACGAGAGGTGGCCCATGACGTTCTGGGAGGCGATCGCCGTCCTGGTGGCGGGCGTCGGAGCCGGGATGATCAACGTGATCGTCGGCTCCGGAACCCTGATCACGTTCCCCGTCCTGCTCGCCGTCGGCATCCCGCCGGTCACCGCCAACGTCTCCAACTCCTTCGGCCTGGTGCCCGGTTCGGCCAGCGGCGTGATCGGCTACCGGCGCGAGCTGGCCGACCAGGGCCGCCGGCTGCTGCGCCTTGGCACCGCCTCGCTGCTCGGCGGACTGGTCGGCGCGGTGCTGCTGATCGAACTGCCGAGCGCCGCCTTCGACGCGATCGTCCCGGTGCTCATCCTGCTGGCCCTCGTCCTGGTCGTGATCCAGCCACGGGTGGCCAAGGCCGTCGCCGCCCGCCGCAAGCCCGGGGGAGACCCGGACGGCGGCGCGATGCTGCTCGCCGGCGTCTTCCTGACCGGCATCTACGGCGGCTACTTCGGCGCGGCCCAGGGCGTCCTGCTGCTGGCCCTGATGGGCATGCTCCTCCAGGAGGACCTCCAGCGGATCAACGCCGTGAAGAACGCTCTGGCGATGATCGTCAACGGCGTCGCCGCGCTGTTCTTCCTCTTCACCTCGACCGTCAACTGGGCGGCCGCCGGCCTGATCGCGGCCGGCTCGCTCTGCGGCGGCCTGCTCGGCGCCAAGGTCGGCCGCAAGCTGCCGCCGACCGCCCTGCGCGGCGTGATCGTGGTGGTCGGCCTGGCCGCCGTCACCAAGCTGCTCATCAGCTGATCCGACGTCACCTCACGGCGTTCCCCGGCGTTGCTTCGGCGCCGTTCCCGGACGCCTCCTGCTCCCCGAAGGATCCCCATGGCCCTGGAAATGCGCGAGATCTGCGAGCGCTGCGAGGTGTCGCTGACCGCGGACGGCCCCGCCTTCCTATGCTCCTACGAGTGCACCTTCTGCCCGGACTGCACCGAGACCATGGCCGCCACCTGCCCCAACTGCGGCGGCGAACTGGTGCCCCGTCCGCGCCGGAAGGTCTGACCCCTCACCCCGACGCAGCGGAGCGGACCGATGAGCAGCAGAGCACGCCTGAACGAGGACGAGATCGCGGCCGCCCTCGCGGACCTGCCGGAGTGGAGCCGGGAAGGCGACGGCACCATCGTCCGCACCGCCGACGCCCGTGACTTCCCGGCGGCGATCCGGGTGGTCGTCGCGGTGGCCGAGCAGGCCGAGGCGCTGGACCACCACCCCGACATCGACATCCGCTGGCGCACCCTGCACTTCGCCCTCTCCACCCACAGCGCGGGCGGTCTCACCGCCCTCGACTTCACCCTGGCCGCCCGGATCGACGCCGCCATGAGCGCCGAGTCCGCCTGAGCGGGCAGGACCGGGTGACGGCGGGGCCCCGGAGCGCCGAACCCGGAGCCCCGGAGCGCCCCCTTCCGCCGGGGCGCCGTGCGCGTCGCCGGCGGAAGGGGGCGCTCCGGAAAGCCCTCCCCGCGGCGTGAGATGCTGACTGCCGCACTGCTGGCGGTCGGGAGGGACGGAACGGATGGCTCAGGATCCCCTCGGCGACGCCCCGCAGCAGCCCTGGTACCCGCAGCAGGAGTGGCAGTCCGGCCCTCCGCAGCAGTGGCCGGAGGCGGTGCAGGAACAGGCGGCCCAGGGGAGCAACGGGTACCCCGACGCCCCGCACGGGACCGGCTCCTATGCGACCGGCTCCTACGGGACCGGGGGGTACGACACCGCCGGGTACGACACCGCCGGGTACGGGACCGCCGGGTACGGGACCGCCGGATACGACACCGCCGGGTACGGGGAGACCGGGTACGGCCAGGGCGGGTACACCGGCGACGGCTACGCCCTGACCGGCCAGGGCCCGACCGGTTACGGCCAGACCGGCTACGGGGACGGTCAGTACCAGCAGTACCCCCAGTACTCCGTCTACGAGCAGCAGCAGTACACCCCGTACGCCGTCCCGCAGCAGCCGTCCGATGCGGAGCTGTACGCCCCGGCGGGCGCCGAGTACTCCGCCGACGGTTACGTCCATGCGGACCCCGAGCCCGAGCCCGAGCGTGATGCCGAACCCGAGGGCGATGCCGGGACCGGGCGTGGCTCCAGGGCCGGGCGCGACTCCGGGCCCACGCCGGTGGCGGCCCCGGCCACGGCAAGCGCGTCCGCCGCCGACCGCGGCAGCGCCGCGCGGACCGGGCTCGCGGCCAAGGCCCGGGCCGCCGCCGACGCCGTGGTCTCCGCCGAGCACGCGCCGAGTCGCCGCGCCCTGACGATCCGGGCCGGCGCCGGCGTCGCCGCACTCGGCGTCCTGGTGGCGGCGGGCCTGATGGTCGCCGCCGAGGGCGGCGGCAACGCCACCGCCGAGAGCGCCGGCGCCGAGCCCGGCTTCACCGTCGCCCACACCAAGGCCTGGTCCGCCCAGCCCGCCGCCGCGCCCCAGCCCGGCGCCGACGACACCCTGGTCGGCAGCTGGCTGCTGACCGACATGGTGGTGCGCGCCGACGCGTCCGGCGTCCACGCCTACGACCGGGCCGACGGAAAGCCCGCCTGGTCGGCCGAACCGCCGGCCGCCGGCGCCGTCCCCTGCGGGCTCTCGCCGAACGTGAACGGGGCCGGCCTGGGCGCCGCCCTGTTCCGCACCCAGGCCGACCCGAAGGCCCCGTGCACCCTGGTCGCAGCCGTCGACGTGAAGACCGGCAAGACCGCCTGGACCAAGACCGTCTCCGAGGCGAAGGGCGCCTACAACGCCCACGTCGGGGTCACCGACGACAAGGTGATCGCCGTCGGCGACGACCGCGCCGTCGCCTGGGAGTCGGCCGACGGCAAGGACGTCTGGCAGTACACCGGGCAGGGCAAGTTCTGCACCCTCTCCGGCGGCGTCGCCGGCAAGACCGTGATGGTCGCCAGCAGCTGCGCCGACTCCACCCCCGTGGACCAGGCCGTCTCGCTCAACACCGCCGACGGCAAGGTCGCCTGGTGGCGCGGCCTGAACAACCAGCCGAAGACCGTCACCGTGCTCTCCGCCGAACCCTCCGTCGTCCTCACCACCGGGGAGAAGCCGGGCGACGACAAGGTCTTCGCCTGGGGCGCGACCGGCGACCCGGCCGCCGAGATCCCCGTGGCGGCGGGCGAGGGCCGGCTGGACGTCGCCCACGGCACCTTTTCGGCCACGCCCGGCGTCTTCTTCCAGGACCGGACCCTCGTCACCACGCTGCTCCCGGCGAGCACCGGCGGCGCGGTCTCCGTCGTCGGCTACGACCTGGACACCGGCAAGCAGCGCTGGAAGTCCGCCGCCACCGAGAAGGGCGTGGTCCGGTCGGTCGGCGTCGACGGCGGCGCGCTGGTGCTCGCCGCCGACGAACGCCTCGACCAGCCGGCCCACCTCAGCCGCTTCTCCCTGGCGAGCGGCCAGGAGGCGGTCGGCGGCAACTTCCCGCAGGGCACCGGCTCGCTCCTGGTCTCCGGCCGGGTACTGACCGGCGGCGGCCAGGTCGTCGTGGTGCCCGAGCACGCGGCGACCTTCGGGACGGCCTCCGGGTACCAGGCGAAGGGCTGAGACCCTAGGCCGCCGAGGGGGCGAGCGCGCCAGCCGGCAGCCACTCGGCCAGCTCCCGGACGTCCGAGCCGCGCAGGCCCAGCGCCATCATCAGGGTGGCCTGCGGCGTCGGCACGAACGGATTGCGCAGCAGTTTCATCCCGGCCTGCTCCGGCGTCCGGTCGGCCTTGCGCTGGTTGTCCTCGGCACAGGCGGCCACGGTGTTCAGCCAGCTGTCGGCGCCACCGCGCGACCGCGGCTGCAGGTGGTCCACCGTGGTCGCCCGGCGCCCGCAGTAGGCGCACAGGTGCTGGTCCCGGACCAGCACGCCACGACGCGACCACGGAGCCTGTTGTCGGAACGGCACCCGTACGTACCGTTGCAGTCTGATCACCCGTGGCACCGGCACGGTGACACCGGTTCCCCGGACCGTTCGCAGCGGATGTGCCTGCTCCACGACGGCCTTGTCCTGGAGCACCAGGACCACGGCTCGCTGGAGCGACACCGTCGTCAGGGGCTCGTAGCTTGCGTTGAGAACCAGCGTGCTGCGCACCTCGGCCCACCCTTTCCACGGGCGTGCCACGGCGGCACGACCGTCTCCACACACGTCACTGCCGCCGCACGGCGGTGGGACCACTCTGAAGGGGCCCGGGGCCGACGAACAACGGAATTTCCGGTGCCGGACAGGGGCCGTGGAGACGGCGGAGCGGACACCGGCACGTTCCCGGCACGCCCGGGGCACGTCCCCCGGCACGCCCCCAGCACGTCCCCGGAAGGCGTCCGGCACGCGTCCGGTACGCCGCCTCGGCGAAAACCCGCTGGCCGCGACCGCGTAGGCTCTACCACGCTGGAGTCGTCCCGCGCCCGGGGCCCGGCCGAACCGGGTCCGCACCGGGCGGACGCCCGACCGAAGGAGAAGCGTGACCGTGACGGACATCGTCGACGAGCTGCGGTGGCGTGGGCTGATCGCCCTGTCCACCGACGAGGACGCACTGCGCAAGGCGTTCGCGGACGGCCCGGTCACGTTCTATTGCGGCTTCGACCCGACGGCCCCCAGCCTGCACCTCGGCAACCTGGTGCAGATCCTCACCATGCGCCGCATCCAGCAGGCGGGGAACCTCCCGCTCGGCCTGGTCGGCGGCGCCACCGGCCTGATCGGCGACCCGAAGCCCACCGCCGAGCGCGTCCTGAACGACCCCGAGACGGTGGCCGGCTGGGTGGAGCGCCTGCGCGGCCAGATCTCGCGCTTCCTCGACTTCGAGGGCCCGTACGCGGCGCGCATGGTCAACAACCTGGACTGGACCTCCGGGATGTCGGCCATCAGCCTGCTGCGCGACGTGGGCAAGTACTTCCGCGTCAACAACATGATCGCCAAGGAGGCCGTCGCCCGGCGGCTCAACTCCGACGCGGGCATCAGCTACACCGAGTTCAGCTACCAGATCCTCCAGGGCATGGACTACCTGGAGCTGAACCGCCGCCACGGCTGCACCCTGCAGACCGGCGGCAGCGACCAGTGGGGCAACCTCACCGCCGGCACGGACCTGATCCGCAAGGCCGACGGCAAGTCGGTGCACGCGCTGGCCACGCCGCTGATCGTCAAGGCCGACGGCACCAAGTTCGGCAAGACGGAGTCCGGCACGGTCTGGCTCGACCCCGAGCTGACCACCCCGTACGCCTTCTACCAGTTCTGGCTGAACGCGGACGACCGGGACGTCTCCAACTTCCTGCGGATCTTCAGCTTCCGCTCGAAGGAGGAGATCGAGGAGCTGGAGCGCGAGACCACCGAGCGCCCGGCCGCCCGCCTCGCCCAGCGCGCCCTCGCCGAGGAGCTGACCACGCTGGTGCACGGCGCCGAGCAGTACGAGCGCGCCGTCGCCGCGTCCAAGGCGCTGTTCGGCCAGGGCGACCTCGCCGACCTGGAGGCCCCGACCCTGGCCGCCGCGCTGGCCGAGGTCCCCAAGGCCGAGGTCACCGAGCTCCAGCCCGTGGTCGACCTGCTGGTCGCCGTCGGCCTGGCGCCCAGCCGCTCCGCCGCCCGCCGGACGATCAAGGAGGGTGGTGCCTACCTCAACAACGTCAAGGTGACGGACGAGGAGGCCGTGCCCACCGAGGCCGATCTGCTGCACGGCCGCTGGCTGGTCCTGCGCCGCGGCAAGCGCAACCTGGCCGCGGCCGAGCTGGCGCCGGCCACGGCGTGACCGAAACCCGACGCCGCTGAACTGCGGCTTCGAACGTCGAGGGCGGGATCCAGCCGGATCCCGCCCTCGACGTTTGACGATGACGTGCAGGTGGCCTAGTGTTGAACGAGTCGCTGAAGCGGCCTCCTCACCTGGCAAGTCCCACTCTCACCTCGTCGCCCATTGATTTGGGTCGGTTGGCGTTCCCGTCAATCCGGGTGAGCGTGAATTTCGAGTAACACTCGGAATGCGCTAACGTGGAGGTGTCGCAGAAAGCGGCCCCGGCCAGTTCGGGAAATCGGATGAATGAAACTCCGGAAAACGGAGCGGAAAACGTCTGATAAGCTGGAAACACGAAAGAACGAAGCGCCCGGAGGGCCCGCTGGAAGGCGGTCCGAAGGAAGTGTCCGTTCCTTGAGAACTCAACAGCG
>NZ_JBEYVJ010000069.1:0-30288 GCF_040643935.1 Kitasatospora sp. NPDC047058
GGGTCGTCCCGGTGGCGCTGGTCGGCGTCGGCCTGGTGCTGCTGGTCGCGTCGAGTGCCACCCGCCGGCGGCACAGGGGCACCGGACCGGGGGCGGCTCAGGCCCCGGGGGCGGCGGTCGGTGCGGCCGGCGCCGCGTGCCGGGCGAAGGCGGTCAGGGCTTCGCTCTTCACCAGCCAGGCCACGCCGAACGCGAAGACGGACACCGCCTCGCCCAGGTAGGGCAGGGTGAGCGGCGAGTCCCAGGCGAGGTGGAGCACGCCCGCCACGGCGACCACGGCGATGCACGCCACGATCACCCAGCCGCAGACCAGGTACACCCAGTCACGGGCGGGACGCCGCCCGCCGGTCGCCGGGGAGTCCGCGAAGAGCCGCAGGCAGAAGTACGCCAGAACGCCGAACAGCCCCGCGGCGAACAGGAGATGGAGCATGCCGACGGTGGTCTGGAGGGTGCTCGGATGCGGGGTGAGCGAGGCCGGCGGCTCCATGGGGAACAGCGCCACCAGGATCGCGAGCACCCCGGCCACCGAACTCAGCCGGTCCTCCCGGCGGTCGTGGCGGTAGCAGATCAGGAAGACGCCGATGGCGCAGAGGCCGCCGACGAAGACGTTGCGCATGTGGGTGTAGTACGACGCGCTCATCGAGCTGAGCAGCGCCACGCGGGCGGAGGTGAGGCTGTTGCCGACCGGCAGGACGATCGGCAGCAGGAATCCCACGGCACCGACGCCCAGCCGGAGGCGCCGCACGGTCTGCGCGTCCTGGTCCTGGTCATCGACGGCGAGTTGGTCGGATCGAACGGACATGGCACGGCCCCCTTGACGAGCTGAGGCTGTCGATCCGCGGCCGGACGGGCCGCGTCGCCGCATCACCGGGCGGCGGTCGCAGCGGAATGTACCCGCCCGGCACGACCGGGAACCCGGGCCCCGCGCACCGGTTCGGCAACGGTGACGGGCCGTCGGTCCGGCTCGCCGTCAGGCCGCCGCCGGACCGGCCACCGGATCACCGGCGAATCACCGCCGGGTCGCCGGCGAGGCGTCCGGCGGGAACCACGGCGTCCCGCCGTACGTCCCCCTTGGCGCACACTCCGCTGAACGACTCGACACGAGGAGTAACCGTGGCAGGCACCGACCCGAACGGCAGCACCGTGCACGTCGACCCACAGGCCCTGGCGGGGGCGGGCAAGACCGCGCTGGACTTCCGTCAGATCGTGCTGAGCACCGCCGGGGCCCTGGGGCCCGCGGCCACCGCCGCCGCCACCGGCCTGGCCGGCTGGCAGACCGCGGGTGCGCTCACCAAGCTGGCGCACACCTGGGAGAAGCAGTCGGACGCCCTCGCCGAGCGGCTCGGCCGCACCGGCGGCAACCTGGAGACCACCGCCCAGCAGTACCGTGCGACCGAGGCAGCCAACCAGGCCGCCTTCGAAGGGCGGTGAGCGCGGTGCTGACCGTCGACCAGGTCCGTGACGCCAACCTCGGCCCGCTCCGCTCGGCGGCGGGCGGCTGGATCGCCGAGTCGCAGTTCCTCGCCACCCTCGCCCGCCGCTACCGCGCCGAGGTCACCGAAGCCACGACCCGCAGCGGCTGGACGGGGCCGGCGGCCGACGCCGCCCGGGCGGCGATGGCCGACGACCAGCAGTGGCTGGACGCGGCCCAGCGGGAGGCGGCCGCGCTCGGCACTGCGCTGAGCACGGCCGCGGCCGAGTTCGACGCGGCGCAGCGCGCGCTCGTCCAGGCCCTGGACGACGCCGCTCGGCTGGGGGTGACGGTGTCCTCCGACGGCGGCGTCAGCTGGCCCGCGTCGGAGCGCAACGATCCCGACGTCGCGTCCGGCGACCTCCACCTCAAGGCCGGCGAGCTGCACGGGCGGATCTTCGACGCCCTGCAGAAGGCCACCCTGGCGGACCAGGAGGCGGCCCGGGACATCACCGACGACCTCGGCATCCGGGAGGACGCCTTCAACGCCACCGCCCACGACGGCCGCCGGGCCGATCCCGCCACCATCCTGGCCGGCTACCAGGTGAAGGACGACCCGCACGGCACGGTGAAGTACCCGGACCCGGTCACGGCATGGCTCCTGGGCATCGACCGGCACAAGATCACCGCGACCGAGGCGGCCATGCTGAACGGGCTCACGGTCTGGGCCCGCAAGGACTTCATGGAGATCGAGGGGCAGGCCGCGGACGCCGCATCGACGAGGTTCTCCCCCGTCAACGGCGAGAACGACAGCCACCGGGACGCGTTCCGGCACGCGTACTGGAACGCCCTGATGACGCAGCGCTACGGCGAGGACTGGACCAAGCGCTACGCCAGCGCGCACGAGCAGCTGCCGAAGAACCCCGGCGACCGGGAGGCCATGGACCTCTACAACAACGAGGTCGGCCGACGGATCGCGATGGCGAATCCGCACGCCTCGGACGAGGAACTGGCGCGGCTGGTGGAGGAGGCCGTCCGGCGCGGCGACACGGTGGTGATCCCGCCGGGCGGCGGCGCCCTGGCCTACAGCGACCAGGTCGCGGACGGGCAGACCGGCAAGAGCAACGGCAGGCCGTTCGACGGCAAGGGGCGGGACCCGGGCGGCGTGCCGTCGGAGCTGAAGTCCTGATGGCGGCCCGCCGGGGTGCGGTACCGGTCGTCGCCGGGCTGCTCGCCGCACTGCCGGCGGGTGCGGTCGTCGCCGGGTGCGCCGAGCAGGAGGAGCCGGTGCAGGCCGTGATCAGCGCCGAACTGGACCGGGAGCTGGACGCGTTGGGGCCCTCCGGCCAGGGCGGGCTGACGCTGGCGGCACCGGCGGGGCTGGACTGGGACACCGTGTACGTGTTCGGCCCGGGCACCCGGGACGACGTGATCTCGGAGGTGGTCGGCGATCCGGTGCGCTGGGAGGAGCAGGACGTCTCCCGGTCGTCGTCCGAGCTGATGGTCTTCGTCGACCAGGGCGAGGCCGTCGGCGCCTACGAGATCGCCGTCGGGTTCGGCCCGGCCGACTACCGGCGCCCGCTGCACCGGGAGGTCCGGCTGGCCGCCGCCACCGGGGTCGAGGCGGCGGTCCGCGTGGTCGGCCAGTAGGAGGCGGACGGGGGTGGCCGGCCGGCGGACTCGAAGGTGCCGGCCGGCCCCGACGGGTCAGCGCCCGACCTCGCGGGCGCGGTAGTCCTCGACGGTCTCGCGGCGGATCAGCAGGCGAATGCGCCCGTCCCGGACGGCGGCGACGGCCGGGCGGCCGACCAGGTTGTAGCCGGAGGCCATCGAGAGCTGGTAGGCGCCCGCGGCGGGGACGGCCAGGAGGTCGCCCGGGCGCAGGTCGGCGGGCAGGACGGCGTCGCGGACCAGCACGTCGCCGGCCTCGCAGTGCCGCCCGACGACGTCGAAGGTCCCGGCGGGCCCGCCGCCGGCCCGCCCGATCGCCCGGACGGTGTACGCCGAGCCGTAGAGGGCCGGGCGCGGGTTGTCGCTCATCCCGCCGTCGACGGCGGCGAAGGCCCGGCCGTCTCCGGTGTGCTTCACCGACAGCACGCGGTACAGGGCCACCCCGGCGGGCGCCGCGACCGCCCGGCCGGGCTCGACCAGCAGCCGGGGGACGGCGAGGCCGTGTGCGGCGCAGCGGTCGGCCAGGCGGGCGGTGACCGCGGCGGCGAAGGCGGCGGGGTCGAGCTCCTCGCCGCCTGGGAGGTAGCGGACGCCGTGGCCGCCACCGAGGTCGAGTTCGGGCAGCTCGACGCCGTGCCGGTCGCGGATCTCCGCCAGCAGGCCGACCAGGCGGTCCACCGCGGCCAGGTAGGGCTCGGTGCCGGTGATCTGGGAGCCGAGGTGGCAGTGCAGGCCCGCGAGTTCGAGGCCGGGCAGGCCGAGGATCCGGCGCACCGCCTCGGCCGCGTCGCCGCCGGTGATCCGGAAGCCGAACTTCTGGCCCTCGACGCCGGTCTGCACGGCGCTGTGGTGCCCGGCCGCGATGCCGGGCAGGACGCGCACCAGGACGCGCTGCGGGGTGTCGGCGACGGCGAGGGCGGCCAGCCGGGGGATCTCCGCGAGGCCGTCGACGACGATCCGGCCGACCCGGAGCCGGCGGGCGAGGCGCAGTTCCTCCGGGGTCTTGGCGTTGCCGTGCAGCAGGATCCGCCCGGGCGGGAAGCCGGCCGCGGCGGCCAGGCGGAGTTCACCGGCCGAGCAGACGTCCAGGCCGAGCCCCTCGTCGGCGACCCAGTCGGCCATGGCGCTGCACAGGAAGGCCTTGGCGGCGTAGTAGACGTCGGCGTGCGGCAGGGCGCGGCGGAAGGCCCGGGCGCGGGCCCGCACCTCCCCCTCGTCCAGGACGTACAGCGGGGTGCCGAACCGGTCGGCGGCCTCGGTCAGGCCGACACCGCCGATCAGAAGGTCGCCGTCGCGGCCGGGGCGGGCCGAGGCGGGCCAGGGGCTGCCGACCGGGCGGGCGCCGGCCGGGTGCGGCGGTTCCGCGGGGCGGCCGCCGGGCGGGAGGGTGGAGAGGGTGGTCATGGCAGAGGCGCTCCCAGTGAGGGCGGTGCGGGCCGGGTTTCCCGGGGGTCAGTCCGCGTAGGACATCGCGTGGCGGCAGTGCACGGCGGCGGTGCGGCGCTCCGGCTCCGGGGCCGGCCCGTTCCCGGCGGAGCGGGAGCCTGCGGACGCGGGCCGCGCGGCGTACGCGGGAGGCGCGCCGGGCTCGGGCGGGGCGGGCTCGGGCGGGGTGCTGCGGAGCTGGTGGTCGGTCATGGCCTGGCGCTTCCTTCCGGTCGCGGCGGGGCCGTCGGAGAGGTCCCTCCCGCCAGTCCAGTGCAGACCCTCCCGTGCCGGAAAGCACCCCGCCTTGACGCATGGCCTACGCGGAACGGGCCCGCCTTGACGGCACGTTGACGCCGCCAGGCCGGTGACCGCGGGGGCGGACGGGCCTCGGGGCCGGCGGGTGGCCGAGCTCGGCCACCGCCTCCCTGCGCCCCGGCACCCCGTACGCCCCGGCACCGGCGGCCAGCCGTCAGACGAACGTCTTACACGTACGTCTTGCACGTTCGTCCAACACTCCGCTAGAGTCCTACTCGTCGTCAACCGAACGAGGGGGAACCCACCATGACCAGCACCACCGCCAACGAGGCCACCGCCACCCGCTCCGAGCTCGTCATCGACGGCCGCCGGCTGTCCTACCTGGACTTCGGCGGCACCGGCCGCCCGCTGGTGGCGCTGCACGGGCACCTCTCCGAGGGCGCCACCTTCGCCGCCCTGGCCGCGGCGCTCGGCCCCGAGTGGCGCGTCATCGCCCCGGACCAGCGCGGCCAGGGCGAGTCCGACCGCACCGACGACTACTCCCGCGAGGGCTACCTCGGCGACGTCGAAGCCCTGCTGGACCACCTGGGGCTGCCGCAGGCCGTCCTGCTCGGCCACTCCCTCGGCGCCGTCAACGCCTACCAGTTCGCCGCCCGCCACCCCGAGCGGGTCACCGCCCTCGTCAACGCCGAGGCCCCGGCCGCGCTCGGCCTCGACGGTTCGAACCCCTTCGGCTTCCTGCTGAACCTCCCCTACGACGCGCCCACCCGCGACGCGCTGGTGACCGGCCTCGGTCCGGCCGCGCCCTACTTCGCGGACCGGCTGCGGGAGAACGCCGACGGCAGCTGGCGGCTGCCCTTCCACCCGCAGGAGATGTACCGGTCGGAGGACCTGGTGCACGGCGACCACTGGGCCGACTGGACGGCCACCACCTGCCCGGCCCTCCTGGTCCACGGCAGCAGGGGCGTCATCCCGGCCGAGCAGGTCCGGGCGATGGTGGAGCGCCGGCCCGGCACCACCGCCGTCGAGCTGGACGCCGACCACCTCGTCTACACCGCCGCCCCGGAGGCCTTCGCCGAGGCGGTCCGTTCCTTCCTCGCCACCCTCTGAACCACCCGGGCCCGATCCGGGCCTACCGGTCGGGTGGCGCCGGGGCACCACCCGACCGGTAGGCTCGGCCGCCCGTCACGGAGAGCGCCGGAGGGCGACATGACCGTTCATCACCTGGACTGCGCCACGATGTGCCCGCTCGGCGGCCGGCTGCTGATCGGCAGCGGCGGGCCGCTGGTCGGGCGACTGTCGGCGCACTGCCTGCTGGTCGAGGGCGCCGGGGGGCTGCTCCTGGTCGACACCGGGTTCGGGACCGGCGACCTCGCCGACCCCCGGCGGCTCGGGCGGACGCTCCGCTGGGCGGCCCGGCCCCGGCTCGACGCGGCGGCCACCGCGGTGCAGCGGATCCGCGCGCTGGGCCACGACCCGCGCGACGTCCGGCACATCGTGGTCACCCACCTCGACCCGGACCACGCCGGCGGGCTCGGCGACTTCCCGCACGCCCGCGTCCACGTCCTCGCCGACGAGCTCCGCGCCGCGCTCGCCCCGGCGAACCGGGCCGAACGGGACCGCTACCGCAGCGCCCAGTGGGCGCACGACCCGCACTGGGCGGAGCACCGGCCGGACGCCGCCGACGAGGACTGGTACGGCTTCCGCGCCGTCCCCGTCCTGCCCGGCGACGCACCCGACTTCCTGCTGGTCCCGCTGCCCGGCCACAGCCGCGGTCACTGCGGCGTCGCGGTCCGGGACGCGGACCGCTGGCTGCTGCACTGCGGCGACGCCTACTTCTCGCACACCGACATCGACCCGGCCGGCCTCCGCCGCCCGCCCGGCCTCACCGCCTTCCAGCATCTGGTGGCCGCCGACAACCCCACCCGGCTGGCCAACCTCTCCCGCCTGCGGGAGCTGCGCCGCAACCACGACGCCGAGGTCCGCCTGATCTGCGCCCACGACCCCCGCGAACTCCCCCAGGGGCCTGCCCACCGCCCCTAGCTTGATCTTTGACCAGTCAGGCTCCACGGGCGCGGGACGCGAGGCGGTCGGCGAACTCGACGACGAGGTCGCGCAGTTCACCGGGGCGCTCGACGACGAACGGCCGGTCGAGTGCGGCGAGTGCCGGCGGCACCCAGTCGAGCCGCTCCGCCCGCAGCTCGACGCGCAGCCAGCGCTCGGCCGCCCCGTCCCCGACCGCACCGTCCCCGACCGCCGCGGGCTCGTGCTCCTCCAGGCTCGCGACAGCGGCGGGAAAGCGGGCGCGGACCTGCTCGACCGTCCCGTGGATCCGCAAGGTCACCTCATGCCGGTACCCGGCCGTGGCGAACCCCGACAACACGCGCTCCGCCGGACCGGGGCCCTCCGGCGCCTCGAAGGAGCCGGGCAGGGTCCGCGCGTCCGCGATGCGATCGAGCCGGAAGGTCCGGTCCTCGCCGATCCGGGCGTCCTTTCCCGTGACGTACCACCGGCCCGCGTGGGTGACGATCCCGTACGCGTGCAGCGTGCGGTCGCTGCGCCGTCCGTCGCGGTCGGTGTAGCGGATCGAGACCGGCCGGCGGTGGCGCACCGCATCGGCGACGGTCAGCAGGACCCCGCCGTCCGGACTGTCGGACTCTCCGGGCTGTTCCGTGAAGGCGAGGGATTCCAGGAGTGCGTCGAGCCGGCGGGCGAGGTGCCTGGGCAGCACCCGCCGGATCTTGGCCGACGCCGTCTCGCCCGCCGTGCGCTGCGCCGTCGTCAGCCCTGCCCGGCGGCCGGCGACCAGGCCGAGCAGCACGGCCAGCGCCTCGTCGTCGCCGAGCATGAGCGGAGGCAGGCGGTACCCGGGGGCGAGCCGGTACCCGCCGTAGCGGCCGCGCACCGACTCCACGGGCACGTCGAGGTCGATCAGCTGGTCCACGTACCGCCGCACGGTGCGTCCTTGGACGCCGAGCCGGTCGGCGAGTTCGGCCACGGTCCGGGTGCCGCCCGACTGCAGCAGCTCCAGGAGTGTCAGCACGCGGCCGGTGGGTCGAGGCATAGGCACAACGTAGCGCGAATACAGGACCGATTCTGTCCACTATCCCTCCTAGTCTGCGACGTGCACGCCTCCAGCAGAGCCAAGGAGAATCCCATGGAGTTCGTCTCGATCCGCATCATCACCGGCGACGTGGCGCGTCTCGTCGCGTTCTACGAGCAGGCCACCGGAGTGCCGGCGACGTGGGCCACCGAGGACTTCGCCGAACTCAGGACCGCGGGCGCCACCCTCGCGATCGCCGGCACCCGCACCGTTCCGCTGTTCGCCCCGGGCTCGGCCCGCCCGGCGGACAACCACAGCGTGATCACCGAGTTCCTCGTCGACGACGTGGACCGCGTCCACCGGAACCTGACCGGCTTCGTGACCGACTTCGTCGCCGGGCCCACCACGATGCCCTGGGGGAACCGGTCGCTGCTGTTCCGCGACCCCGACGGCAACCTCGTCAACTTCTTCACCCCCGTCACCCCGGCGGCCGTCGAGAAGTTCGCCCGATGACGCCACGCACGACCGCCCGCGCGGCACACCGGGAACCGGACCCTCCCACCCCTGAAACCGCGCACGCCTATTGACTCTTTTTCCAACAGTGGCGATTCTCGTCACACCGAGTGCGCGGTTCATGACAGCCGGCCCGGACGGGTTCCGCGCGCCCCGGACGGTGCCCGGTGGTCGGCCGCGCCACCCCCCTCACCTCGGACACGGGTGGTGACCCATGCACCAACTCCCCCATCGCAGACGCGGATTAGTCGCCCTTCTGGCCGCACTCCTCACCCTGGCCGCCATGCTGCTCGGCGCTCCGGCGCCGGCGGCACCGGCCGACACGGGCTGGTGGAACCCCACCGCACGGCCCGCGCCCGACTCACAGGTCAACGTCACGGGTGAGCCCTTCCGCGGGACCGACGCCCAGGGGCGGGTCCGGGGCTTCGTCGACGCGCACGACCACATCATGGCCAACGAGGGCTTCGGCGGCCGGCTCATCTGCGGCAAGTCCTTCTCCCAGGACGGGATCGCGGACGCCCTGAAGGACTGTCCCGAGCACTACCCCGACGGGTCGCTCGCCATCTTCGACTTCATCACCAAGGGCGGCGACGGCAAGCACGACCCGGTCGGCTGGCCGACCTTCAAGGACTGGCCGGCCCACGACTCGCTCACCCACCAGCAGAACTACTACGCCTGGATCGAACGGGCCTGGCGCGGCGGCCAGCGGGTGCTGGTCAACGACCTGGTCACCAACGGGGTGATCTGCTCGGTCTACTTCTTCAAGGACCGCAGCTGCGACGAGATGACGTCGATCCGCCTCCAGGCCCAGAAGACGTACGAGCTGCAGTCCTACATCGACACGATGTACGGCGGGCCGGGCAAGGGCTGGTTCCGGATCGTCACCGACAGCGCGCAGGCCCGCGAGGTGGTCAAGCAGGGCAAGCTGGCCGTCGTCCTCGGGGTGGAGACCTCCGAGCCGTTCGGCTGCAAGCAGATCCTCGACATCGCCCAGTGCAGCAAGGCGGACATCGACCGCGGCCTGGACGAGCTGTACGGGCTGGGCGTGCGCAGCATGTTCCTCTGCCACAAGTTCGACAACGCGCTCTGCGGGGTGCGCTTCGACGAGGGCGCGCTCGGCACGGCGATCAACGTCGGCCAGTTCCTCTCCACCGGCACCTTCTGGAAGACCGAGAAGTGCGCCGGGCCGCAGCACGACAACCCGATCGGCCTCGCCCCGGCGCCGGAGGCGCAGAAACAGCTCCCGGCGGGGGTGGCGGTGCCGGCCTACGCGGACGACGCGCAGTGCAACAGCCGCGGGCTGACCGAGCTCGGCGAGTACGCGGTGCGCGGGATGATGAAACGCAAGATGATGCTCGAGGTCGACCACATGAGCGTCAAGGCGGCCGGGCGCTCGTTCGAGATCCTGGAGTCCGAGTCCTACCCGGGCGTGATCTCCTCGCACAGCTGGATGGACCTCGACTGGACCGAGCGGGTCTACAAGCTCGGCGGTTTCGTCGCCCAGTACATGCACGGCGCCGAGGGGTTCACCGCGGAGGCCAAGCGCACCGAGGCGCTGCGCGACAAGTACCACGTGGGGTACGGCTACGGCACCGACATGAACGGCGTCGGCGGCTGGCCCGGCCCGCGCGGGGCGGACACCGCCAACCCGGTGCACTACCCGTTCCGCAGCGCGGACGGCGGCTCCCTCATCGACCGGCAGACCACCGGCTCGCGCACCTGGGACATCAACACGGACGGCGCCGCGCACTACGGCCTGGTGCCGGACTGGCTGGAGGACATCCGGCAGGTCGGCGGCCAGGACGTGGTGGACGACCTCTTCCGCGGCGCGGAGTCCTACCTCACCACCTGGGGGGCGTCGGAGCAGCACCGGGCGTCGGTGAACCTGGCCGCGGGCCACCCGGCCGCGGCCAGCACCACCGAGTGGTGGAACCCGTTCGTCAGTTACGCGCCCGGCCGGGCGGTGGACGGCGACACGGGCACCCGCTGGGCCAGCGAGTGGAGCGACGACCAGTGGCTCCAGGTCGACCTCGGGTCCACCGGCCTGGTCGGGCGCGTCACGCTGGACTGGGAGCGCGCCTACGGGCGGGCCTACCGGATCGAGGTCTCCACCGACGGCAGCACCTGGCAGTCGGTGTGGTCCACCACCACCGGGGACGGCGGGCTGGACACCGCACGGTTCACCGGCGTCCCGGCCCGGTTCGTGCGCGTCCACGGGGTGCAGCGCGGCACCCAGTGGGGCTACTCGCTCCACGAGGTCGGCGTCTACAGCGGCTAGGACGGTCCGGACGGGTCCGGGCCGGGAGCCCCGCGCGGCTCCCGGCCCGGACCCGTCCGCCGGTTCCTACTGCGGGGTGACGTAGGCCCCGGAGATGCCGCCGTCGACCAGGAAGGTGTTGGCGGTCATGAAGGAGGAGTCGTCCGAGGCCAGGAAGGCCACGGCGGCGGCGATCTCCTCGGGCTCGGCGAACCGGCCGAGCGGGATGTGCACCAGGCGGCGGGCGGCCCGCTCCGGGTCCTTGGCGAACAGCTCCTGGAGCAGCGGGGTGTTGACCGGCCCCGGGCAGAGCGCGTTGACCCGGATGCCCTCGCGGGCGAACTGCACGCCCAGCTCGCGGGACATCGCCAGCACGCCGCCCTTGGAGGCGCTGTAGGAGATCTGCGAGGTGGCCGCGCCCATCACCGCCACGAAGGAGGCGGTGTTGATGATGGAGCCCTTGCCCTGGCGCTGCATGTGCGGGATGGCGTACTTGCAGCACAGGTAGACGGAGGTCAGGTTGACCTCCTGGACGCGCTTCCAGGCGTCCAGGCCGGTGACGAGGATGGAGTCGTCGTCGGGCGGGGAGATGCCCGCGTTGTTGAACGTGATGTCGAGCCGGCCGTACTCGTCGACGGCGCGCTGGAAGAGGTCCCGGACCGCCGCCTCGTCGGTGACGTCGACCTGGACGAAGAGGCCGCCGACCTCGTTGGCCGCCTTGGCCCCGGTCTCCGGGTCGAGGTCGGCGCAGACCACCTTGGCCCCCTCGGCGGCGAAGCGGCGGGCGGTGGCCAGGCCGATGCCGCTGCCCGCGCCGGTGATGACGGCCACCCGGCCGTCGAGTCGCTGCGTCATGTTGATCATTCCTCCGTGGCGATGAAGACGTTCTTGGTCTGGGTGAAGGCGTCGAGCGCGTCCGGGCCGAGCTCGCGGCCGAGACCGGACTGCTTGAAGCCGCCGAACGGCGTGCTGTAGCGGACCGAGGAGTGCGAGTTGACGGAGAGGTTGCCGGCCTCGACCCCGCGGGAGACCCGCAGCGCCCGGCCGACGTCCCTGGTCCAGATGGAGCCGGAGAGGCCGTACTCGGTGGCGTTGGCGATGCGCACGGCGTCCTCCTCGTCGCGGAACGGGACGACGGTGACCACCGGGCCGAAGATCTCCTCGGTGAACGCCCGGTCGTCGGGCCGGACGGGCGCCAGCACCGTCGGCGGGTACCAGAAGCCGGGGCCCGCGGGGGCGCTGCCGCGGAAGGCGACGGGCGCGTCCGCGCCGACGTACGAGGAGACCCTCGCGTGGTGCGCCGCCGAGATCAGCGGGCCCATCTCGGTCTTCTCGTCGCCGGGGTCGCCCACCCGCACGCCGCGGACGGCGGGTTCCAGCAGCGCCATGAACTCGTCGTGGACGGAGGCCTGGACCAGGATGCGGGAGCGCGCGCAGCAGTCCTGGCCGGCGTTGTCGAACACGGCGTAGGGGGCGGTGGCGGCGGCCTTGGCGAGGTCGGCGTCGGCGAACACGATGTTGGCGCTCTTGCCGCCGAGTTCGAGGGTGACCGGCTTCACCTGGGCGGCGCAGCCCGCCATGATCTCCTTGCCGACCCGGGTGGAGCCGGTGAAGACCACCTTCCGGACGTCGGGGTGGGTGACGAAGCGCTGTCCGGCCACCGCGCCGCGGCCGGGCAGGATCTGCAGCACGTCCTCGGGGAGGCCGGCCTGCAGGGCGAGTTCGCCGAGGCGGATGGCGGTGAGCGGGGTGAGTTCGGCCGGCTTGACGATGACGGTGTTGCCGGCGGCGAGGGCCGGGGCCAGGGCCCAGGCGGCGATCGGCATCGGGAAGTTCCACGGCACGATGACGCCGACCACGCCGAGCGGTTCCTGGAAGGTGACGTCGAGGCCGCCGGCCACCGGGATCTGCCGGCCGAACAGCCGCTCGGGCGCCGCGGCGTAGTACTCGATGACGTCGCGCGCGTTGCCGGCCTCCCAGCGGGCGTTGCCGATGGTGTGGCCGGCGTTGGCGACCTCCAGGGCGGCGAGGTGCTCGCGGTCGGCGTCGACGGCGGCGGCGAAGGCGCGCAGCAGCCGGGCGCGGTCGGCGGGGGCGACGCGGCGCCAGGTGTCGAAGGCGGCCTTGGCGCGGGCGACGGCGGCGTCGGTCTCGGCGAGGCCGGCCAGTTCGACGGTGGCGATCACCTCCTCGGTGGCCGGGTTGACCACCTCGAAGAGGTCGGGTTCGGTCATCGGGCGGTCTCCCTGTGGCTCGCGGTGACGAGGGCGTGGAACAGGCGGGGGTCGTCGGGGTCGGTCTCGGGGTGCCACTGGACGGCCAGCGCGAAGCGGCGGCCGGGCAGTTCGAGGGCCTCGACGGTGCCGTCGGCGCTGTGGGCGGTGGCGTGCAGTCCGTCGCCGAGCCGGTCGACGGCCTGGTGGTGGTAGCAGGAGACCTCGGCGGAGGGGCCGAGGACGGCGCCGGCCCGGCTGCCGCCGGCCACGTCGACGCGGTGGCGGACGAAGCCGGCCGGGACGATCTGGTGGCTGCGGTCGGGCAGGTGCTGGACGAGCGTGCCGCCGAGGGCGACGTTGAGCAGTTGCATGCCGCGGCAGACGCCGAGCAGCGGCAGGTCGCGGTCGAGGGCGCCGCGCAGCAGGGTCAGCTCCCAGTCGTCGCGGGCCGGGTGCGGCGGCCCGGTGCGCGGGTCGGCGGCGGCGCCGTAGCGGGCCGGGTCGATGTCGGGGCCGCCGGCCAGCACCAGCCCGTCCAGCACGTCGAGCAGCCGGCCGGCGCCGCCGGGCTGCGGCGGCAGCAGCACCGGGGTGCCGCCGGCCCGGGAGACCGCGTCGACGTAGGTCTGCGGGACGAGCGAGGCGCGTTGCCGCCAGACCGCCCAGGCGGCCTCGTCCTGGTAGCTGGTGATGCCGATCAGCGGCCTCGGGTGGTCCTCGTGGTGCACGGTCGGTGTCCTTGGTTCGCGGGCTCTCGGGGGGTCGCGGCCGGTCGCGGGGTCACAGGCGCTCGAAGCCCCGGCGCCGTTCCCAGTCGGTCACCGCCCGGTCGTAGGCGGCGAGTTCGACCCGGCCGGCGTGGGCGTAGTGGCGGACGACGTCCTTGCCGAAGGCGGCCCCGGCGACGGCGCTCTGCTCGAAGGCGGCGACCGCGTCGCGCAGGTTGGCCGGCACCCGGGGGGCGTCGGAGGCGTACGCGTTGCCGGTGAACTCCGGCTCCAGTTCGAGCTGTTGCTCGATGCCGTGCAGGCCGGCCGCGATCAGGGCGGCGACCGCGAGGTACGGGTTGACGTCGCCGCCGGGGGCGCGGTTCTCGAAGCGCAGCGAGGGGCCGTGGCCGACCACGCGCAGGGCGCAGGTGCGGTTGTCCCGCCCCCAGGCGATGGCGGTGGGCGCGAAGCTGCCGGGCACGTACCGCTTGTAGGAGTTGACGGTCGGGGCGAACAGCAGCGCGAAGTCGGCCAGGCAGGCGAGCTGTCCGGCGAGGAAGTGCTCCATGGTGCGGGAGAAGCCGTACGGGCGGTCGCCGGCGAAGACCGGCGCGCCCTGCTCGTCGCGCAGGCTGAGGTGGATGTGGCAGGAGTTGCCCTCGCGCTCGTCGTACTTGGCCATGAACGTGAGGCTGTAGCCCTCCTGGGCGGCGATCTCCTTGGCGCCGGTCTTGTAGACGGAGTGGTCGTCGCAGGTGGTGAGGGCGTCGGCGTACTTGAAGGCGATCTCGTGCTGGCCGAGGTTGCACTCGCCCTTGGCGGACTCGACGGTCAGGCCGGCGCCGGCCATGCCGTTGCGCAGCCGGCGCAGCAGGGGCTCGATCCGGCCGGTGCCGAGCACGGAGTAGTCGACGTTGTACTGGTTGGCCGGGGTGAGCCGGGCGTAGTCCTTGTCCCAGGCCTGTTCGTAGGTGTCCCGGAAGACGATGAACTCCAGCTCGGTGGCGGCGTAGGCCTGCCAGCCGTAGCCGGCCAGGCGGTCCAGCTGGCGGCGCAGGACCTGGCGCGGGGAGACGGCGACGGGCGCGCCGTCGTGGTGGGTGACGTCGCACTGGACCATCACGGTGGCGGGGTGCCAGGGCACCGCCCGCAGGGTGGCGAGGTCGGGGCGGAGCGTGAGGTCGCCGTAGCCGCTCTCCCAGGAGGAGATGTCGTAGCCGTCCACGGTGTTCATGTCGACGTCGACGGCGAGCAGGTAGCCGCAGCCCTCGGCGGCGTTGGGCACCACGTCGGTGAGGAAGTACTTGGCGGCGACGCGCTTGCCCTGGAGGCGTCCCTGCATGTCGGTCATCGCGAGCACGACGGTGTCGACGGACCCGTCGGCGACGCGGGCGCGCAGTTCGTCGAGCGTGAGCCGGGGGGTGGTCATCGGGTCTCCAGTTCGGCGTCCAGGGCGGCCGGGCCGGGCGTGGTCTCGTGGATGCGCGGGCCGGTGAACCAGTGGCGGGCGGAGGCGAGCCACCAGAGGCCGGCGAAGCCGACCACGACGGTGACGGCCACCGGGGTGTAGTTGAAGGTCTCGGCGGTGATCGGGTTGACGGTGGGGAGCATGAACAGGACGGTGATCACGGCCGTCCAGCCGACGGCGACGGTGCCGATGATCCCGCTCCAGCGGCCCAGGTGCCAGGGGCCACGCGGGAAGGCGTCGCCCTGGCGCAGCCGCAGGTAGACCGGGATGACGTAGGAGATGTACAGGCCGATCACCGAGATCGAGGTGACGGCGGTGTACGCGGTGGAGTTCCAGAGCGCGGGCAGGCCGAGCAGCAGGGCGCCGCCGGTCGCCAGCCAGACCGCGTTGGTGGGGGTCTGGGTGCGCGGGTCGATGCGGTGCCAGAGCGAGGAGCCGGGCAGGGCGCCGTCCCGGGAGAAGGCGTAGATCATCCGGGAGTTGGCGGTGACGGAGGCCATGCCGCAGAAGAACTGGGCGCCGATGACGATCAGCAGCAGCAGTTCGGCGCCGTTGGTGCCGATCGCGTCGATGAAGATCTGGGCGGGGGCCACGCCGGTGTCGCTGCCGAGCGCGCCGTCGTAGTCGCGGATGGCGAAGGTGATGCCGAGCAGCAGGACCCAGCCGGCCACCAGGGAGACGGTGATGGCGTTGACGATGCCGCGCGGGCCGGAGCGGGCGGCGTCCCGGGTCTCCTCGGTCATGTGCGCCGAGGCGTCGTAGCCGGTGAGGGTGTACTGGGCGAGCAGCAGGCCGAGCATCGCCACGTAGAACTGGTTGTGGAAGCCGGTGTTGTTGACGAACTCGGTGAAGACGAAGGAGGCGGAGGCGTGCTCGTCGGGCAGCAGGACGAGGGCGCCGACGATGACGGCGACGCCGACCAGGTGCCACCAGACGGACAGGTTGTTCAGGAAGGAGACGAGGCGGACGCCGCGGGTGTTGAGCAGGCCGTGCAGCAGCAGGATGACGGCGAAGATCTCCACGGTGTGCGCGGGGGTGGCCTCGAAGCCGAACTGGAGGGTGAGGAAGGCGTTGGTGAAGAAGGCGGCGCCGTAGTCGACGCCGGCGGTCACCGCGACCTGGCCGAGGAAGTTGAACCAGCCGGTGAACCAGCTCCAGGCCGCGCCGCGGCTGCGGGCCAGCTTGGCGGACCAGTAGTAGAGGCCGCCCGCGGTCGGGTAGCTGGAACAGATCTCGGCCATCGCCAGGCCGACGCAGAGCGTCAGCAGGCCGACCACCGGCCAGCCCCAGATGATCATCGCGGGGCCGCCGGCGTTCATCCCCGTGCCGTAGAGGGTCAGGCAGCCGGAGAGGATCGAGACGATGGAGAAGGAGACGGCGAAGTTGGAGAAGCCGGACATCGAACGGGCGAGCTCCTGGGTGTAGCCGAGCTCGCGGAGCCGTTGTTCGTCCTCCGAAACGGGCGGTGCGTCCGCCGGAAACACCGGCGGGGCAGGGTGGTCGGTCGAGCGTTCGTCAGTCATGGGCACCCCTGGGGGTTGAGGTGTGCGGGCGGCGCGCGGCCACGGCGGTGTGGCTTCGCCCGTCCCGGAGGGTCGACGGTCCGACGGCTCTTCAATGGTCTGGAACCAGACCATTGGGGTGGTGAGCAGCATCGTTCACCCCCCGCCGGGGCCGCGTCAAGAGCGATACGGGCCACGATTTCCGGGCCGCGCGTAGGTACGATTCCGGCGTGGACGTGGACGAGGCACGCGAGCAGGCAGGCGAACAGGCGCGCGAACAGGCCCGTGAGCAGGCGCAGGCGCGTGAGCAGGCGCGCGTGGACTGGCACGCCGGGGCGATCTTCCGGCCCGTCCGGACCGGCAACGCCTTCGAGGAGACCGTCGAACGGCTGCTCCAGGCGATCAAGCTCGGCGTCTTCGGCCACGGCGACCGGCTGCCCGCCGAACGCGAACTCGCCGCCCGGCTCGGGGTCAGCCGCGAGACGCTGCGCGAGGCGCTGCGCACCCTGCAGCAGGCCGGCTGCGTCGAGCCGCGCCGCGGCCGCTACGGCGGCACCTTCGTCACCTACCGGATGCCGCCGCCGGACGTCACCGAGCTGCGCCGGGCCGCCCGCGACCTCGGCGGCGAACTGGAGGACGCGCTCACCTACCGGCTGGTCCTGGAGGCCGGCGCCGCCGAGGCCGCCGCCCGCCGCACCCTCTCCCCCGGGCAGCAGGCCCACCTGGAGGACCGGCTCGCCGAGCTGGAGGGCGCGCCCCCGGACCAGTACCGCCAGCTGGACTCCCGCTTCCACCTCGCCGTCGGCGAACTGGCCGGCTCCCCCACCCTGGCGGCCCGCATCGCCGAGGCCCGGATGCGGCTCAACGACCTGCTCAACGCCATCCCGATGCTGGAGCGCAACATCGAGCACGCCGCGGACCAGCACCGGGCGATGGTCCGGGCCATCCTCGACGGCGACGGCGAGGCCGCCCGCCGCGCCACCGAGGAGCACCTCGCCGCGACCGCCGCCCTGCTCCGCGGCTTCCTGACCTGACCCGACCCGGGCCGGTCGCCCTGCGTTCCGGGGCGGAATCCCGGCGTGACCTGCATTCCTGTCCGGATATCCTGGCCGGGTGAGCGAGAACCTTCCCCCCTGTCCCCGGTGCTCCGGCGAGTACACCTACGAGATGAACGCGCTGATGGTCTGCCCCGAGTGCGGCCACGAGTGGGCGCCCGCCGAGGGCGGCGCCGGCGAGGCCGCGGCGGCCGGCGAGCGGGTGGTCAGGGACTCGGTCGGCAACGTGCTCAGCGACGGCGACACCGTGACCGTGGTGAAGGCGCTCAAGGTCAAGGGCAGCCCGTCGGGCATCAAGGCGGGGACGAAGGTCCGCAACATCCGCCTGGTCGACGGCGTCGACGGCCACGACATCGACTGCCGGATCGAGGGCTTCGGGGCGATGCAGCTCAAGTCGAGCGTGGTCAAGAAGGCCTGACCCGGGCCCGCGAACGCATACGACGGAGGCCGCCAGGTGTACACCTGGCGGCCTCCGTCGCGTTCGGGCTCCGGCGCGTTCGGGCTCCGGCGCGTTCGGGCTCCGGCGCGTTCGGGCTCCGGCGGGATCAGACCGCGGCGGCGTCGGCCGCCTTCGCGGCGGTCTCCCCGTCCGCCGCGGACTCGGCGGTGACCTTCGTCCCCGGGTGGAACAGCGCGCACACGAAGGCGACCGCGAGCGCCGCCGCCATGCCGTACAGCACCGGCCCGTTGGCCTCGGCGAACGCGCGCCGGACGGCGTCGATCATCTCGGCCGAGGCGTCGGACGCGCCGCCGCCGCCGTGACCGCCCTCGCCGTGACCGGTGATGCTCTTGGTGATCTCCACCGCGGTGCCGTGCGCGACGTCGACCGGCACGCCGTGCGTGCGCAGGGCGTCCTCGACGTTGGCGGTGGTGCTGTGCAGCAGGACGGTGCCCAGCACGGCCATGCCGAGGCTCGCCGAGTAGTTGCGCACGGTCTGGGTGATGCCGGTGACCTCACCGTAGGAGGTGCCGATCGCGCGGTTGACGGCGTCCGTCGAGGCGGGGGTCATCAGCAGGCCGATGCCGCCACCGGCCATCGCGATGAACGGCGCCTGGGCGCCGAGCGACAGGTCGGTGATCTTCCCGGCCCAGAGCGCGAAGCCCGCGGTGGCGAGCGCCGCGCCGATCAGCATCGGCGGCCGGGCGCCGATCCGGTCCAGCAGCCGGCCGCCGAGCTGGGTGCCCGGGGCGAAGCCGGCGAAGAACACCAGCAGGTAGAGGCCCGCGTCGTTGGCGGACTGGCCGAGCGCCACCTGCGCGTAGACCGAGGCGAAGAAGAACACCGGCACGAAGGCGATCATCGCGAAGAACAGCACCGCGTTGTCGGCCGCGAAGGCCCGGTCGGCGAAGACCCGCAGTTTGATCAGCGGGTCCCGGGTGCGCAGCTCGAACAGGACGAACACCACCAGCACGGCGAGGCCGCCGGCGATGCAGAGCCAGGTGGCCGGGCTGTCCCAGCCCCAGGACGACGCCTGCTGCAGGCCGAGCACGCTCAGGCTCATGCCGACCGCGATCAGCGCCGCGCCCGCCCAGTCGATCGGCTCGCGGCGGGCGTTGTTGGGGATCCGGGCCATCAGGGTCAGCACGATCGCGACCAGCGCCATCGGCACGTTGACCCAGAAGATCCCGCGCCAGGTCCAGCTGGTCAGCCAGCCGCCGAGGATCGGGCCGACCGCGGTGAGGCCGCCGGCGATGCCGAAGAACACGGCCAGGGCGCGGCCGCGCTTGTGCACCGGGTAGACGTCCACCACCACGGCCAGCGCGGCGGGGAACATGAAGGCGGCGCCGACGCCCTGGAGCGCCCGGAAGGCGACCAGCCAGGTCTGCGCCAGACTGCCGCTCGGCACCGCGCCGCACAGGGCCGAGGCGATGACGAAGGTCAGGATGCCGATCAGGGCCATCCGCCGGTGGCCGAGCACGTCGGCCAGCCGGCCGCCGAGGGCGAAGAACGCCGCCAGCGCCAGCAGGTAGGCGTTGACCACCCACTGCATGCCGGCCGAGGAGAGGCCGAGCTCGTGGATGATGTCGGGGGCGGCGATGGAGACGATGGTCTGGTCGATGAAGGTCATCGAGACCGCGAAGAGCATGCCGGCCAGCGTCAATGACTGACTGGCGGCCACAGGTGTCGAGGTGGCCGAAGCGTTCTCGGACCGCACGGGTTCCCGTCCTTTGCGTTGATTGGGTGGGGGCGGCCGTGGCTGCGCCGCCGGTTCACCCCGTCCGGCCTTGCCCGTACCGCGAACTGACACGGCGTCCCGCCGGTGTCAGCGGACCACTATGTCACCCGGACGGCCGCCTCGCACACCTGTGCGGCGACAAATTCGACACTTCTGTAGTTTATGGCCCGTCAGACCTGCCGGAGTGTCGAGTACCCGGCCCCGGTCACGAGGACGCCGAGGTCACGGCGGTGCCGCCGGGCGTGGCGGCGGGGCGGGTGCTCACCCGGCGGCCGGGGTCGGCTGCCCGTCCGCCACCCCGGCCATCACTCGGCCATCACCCGGCCGTCGCTCCGGCCGCCATGCTGTCCGCCGCGCCGTCCGGGTGCCCGGCCAGGCGGCGGCGCAGGCTGAGCGGGCGGATGTCCGGCCAGACCCGGTCGACGTGGGCGCTGCACTCCTCCTCGCCGCCGGTGAAGCCCTCGGCCCGCCAGCCGGCCGGCAGCGGGGCGCCGGCCGGCCAGAGGGCGTGCTGCTCCTCGTCGTTGACGACCACCTGGTACTGGGCTGCGGTGCTCATGGGGCGTGCTCCTTGGTTCCGGTCGAGGGAGAGACGGGCCCGGCGGCTCGTGTGCCGCCGGGCCGGTGGTTCTACGGGCCCGTGATCCCGGGAGGGGGCGTCGGCGGGCCCCGGGTCAGACGCCGGCCGGCTCGCGGGGCTCCGGCCGGGCCGCCCGGCGAGCCGCCGCGAGGCGGGCGCGCTCGCGCAGGCCCACCAGGTCGTCCGGCTCGGCGTCGGGCACGTCCCGGTCGAACCGGGCCAGGGCCGGCAGCCGCAGGCCGACCGCGACCAGGACCAGCATCGCCAGGCCGAACAGCAGGTACATCAGGGCGATGCCGCGCCCGGGCCCGGTGCCGAGCAGCGGGCCGAACATCCCGGCGAGCGCGCCGCCGTCGTCCATCAGCGGGCCGAACAGCGAGGCGCCGAGCGGGGCGATCACGCCGTGCCCGAGCGGCAGGGTCGACCAGGCCACCAGCGTGTTGAGCGCGAACACCCGGCCGTGGAACCGCTGCGGCACCTTGACCTGGACGATGGTCGAGTAGACGCCGTTGACCAGCGTGAGCGCGAAGGACATGCCGAACGCCCCGGCCGCGATCACCCAGAGTCCGGCGTGCAGGCCGGTGAACGCGCACGCCGCCGAGAGCAGCGCGGCGAGCCCGAGCATGCCACGCAGCCGGTGCCGGCGCGGCCCGCCCCAGAAGCCCATCGCGATGCCGCCGAGCAGCGCGCCCGCACCGCCCGCCACGGCCACCCGGGCGGCGCCGTTCAGGTCCGAGAAGGCCAGCACCATCGGGGTGACCAGCAGGAACAGCGGGGAGAGGAAGACGTTCAGGCCGGCGAACCAGAGCAGCATCGAGCGGAAGCCCCGGTTGCGCCAGGAGTACCCGAAGCCGTGCCTGATCTCCTCGACCAGCGACTCCCGCCTGGTCCACGGCAGGGTCCGCGGGAACCTCACCGCCAGCAGGATGCCGACCGCCACCGCGTAGCTCGCCACGTCGATGACCAGGATGCCGCGCAGGCCGATCGCCGCCATCAGCGCCACCGCCACCAGCGGGACGACGAACTGTGCTGCGCCAAAGGCCAGTTGGACGATGCCGTTGGCGTGTCCGAGGTACTGCTTGGGCACGATCTGGGGCACCGCGGAGGCGTAGGCGAGCCGTTGGAAGGTGAGCGCCACCGAGAGCACGCCGAGGAGGACGTAGACCTCCCAGGAGTGCAGCCGTCCGGCCAGCAGCAGGGCGAGCATCGCGGCCTGGGTGGCACCCGCGGCGACGTCGCCGGCCAGCATGACCTTCCGGCGGTCCAGCCGGTCGACCAGGGCGCCGGCCACCGGGCCGACGAGGATGCCGGGCAGCATGGCGACGACCGCGAAGAGCGCGTAGCGGGCCATCGAGCCGGTCTCCAGCAGGATCCAGAGCGGCAGCGCGAACTCGGTCAGCGCCGAGCCGGTGATCGAGACCAGCTGGCCGGCCGCGACCGCCAGGAAGCGGCGCAGGCTGGGCTGCGGCCCGTCCTCGGCAGAGGCGGGACCGGGGGCGGCGGGAGCGGAGGCGGCCGGCGGGCCGGTCTCGCCGTGGAACCACCAGGAGGCGTCCGGCCCCCGTGCGGGCAGCCCGTCCGTCTCGCCGGCCAGCACGGCCCGGTGCACGGTGGTGACGGCCTCGGCGACCTCGTCGGCGCGGTACTTGACGAAGAAGTGGCCGCCCTGGTCGAGCACCGCGACGGCGGAGCGCTCGGCGAGCAGCAGCCACTCGCGGTAGCGCTCCTGGTAGAAGTCGGCGGCCGGGTCGCGGTCCCCGACCAGCGAGATCACCGGCGCCTTGAGCCGGGGCGCGCCCGCGGCCACCTCCGCGATCGCCCGGGTGAAGTACTCCTCGGCGGCCTTGGAGTCGCGGCGCATGTTGCCGACGATGAACCGGACCTGGTCCGGGTCCAGTTCGGAGGTGTCGACGCCCATGCCGGTCAGCCAGTTGACGTAGACCCGGTCGCCGAGCAGCGGCTCCAGCGAGGCGATCCCGCTGAGCAGGGTGAGCACCTTGCTGCGCGGCTTGGCGAAGGGGAACTGCGCGCCGGCGTAGACCGCCTCCGGCCCGTGGCCGGAGGCCTCCAGCAGCCGGGCGGTGGCGACCGCCAGCGCCGTCCCGACGCCGCAGTGGCCGTAGACCACCACCGGGCCCCCGACCCGCTCGCGGACCTCGGCTGCCAGTTGCTCCGCCAGTTCGTCGAAGGGCAGGTGCTGCTCGGTGACGCCGACGTCGTGGCCGGGGATGGCCACCGCCCACAGCTCGGTGTCGGCCGGCAGCAGGTCGGCGACGGGCTGGTAGACCACCGCGCTGCCGCCGCCGTAGGGGACGCAGACCAGGGTGAGCCGGCGGCGCCCCTCCGGGACCGGCCGGGTGAGCCGGTGCAGCAGCCTGCGCGGGCCGCGGTCCTGCTCGGAGAGGTCGGCGAGGGCCGCGAGGTCGCGCACGGTGCGGCAGGTGAAAAGGTCCATCACGCTGACCGGGCGGGCGCCGGCCTCGGTGAGCCGCTTGCGGGCCCTGGCGACGACCTGGGTGGCCAGCAGCGAGTGGCCGCCGAGGTCGAAGAAGTCCTCGTCGGTGCCGACCTCGGGCACGCCGAGCACCTCGGCCCAGATCCCGGCGAGCACCCGCTCGGCCTCGGTCCCGGGCCTGCGGATCCCGCCCCCGGCCCGGCGCACCTTCGGGGCGGGCAGCGCGCGGCGGTCCAGCTTGCCGTTCGGGGTGAGCGGCAGGGCGTCGAGCACCGGGAAGGCGGTGGGCACCTGGTGGTCGGGCAGGGAGAGCTTGAGCGCGGCGCGCAGCGCGGCCGGCTCGGGTTCCTCGGCGCCCGGCGCGAGGACGAGGTAGCCGACCAGGCGCTTGTCGCCGGGGTTGTCCTCGCGGACGACCACGGCGGCGTCGGCGATGCCCGGCCGGGCGCGGAGCAGCGCCTCGGTCTCGCCGGGTTCGATCCGCAGGCCGCGGATCTTCACCTGCTGGTCGATCCGGCCGAGGTGTTCCAGGGTGCCGTCGGCGCGGCGGCGGGCGAGGTCGCCGGTGCGGTAGAGCCGGGAGCCGGGCGGGCCGTAGGGGTCGGGGACGAAGCGGGCGGCGGTGAGGCCCGGGCGGCGGTGGTAGCCGAGGGCGACGGCGGTGCCGCCGATGTGGAGTTCGCCGGGGGCGCCGGGCGGGACGGGCCGCAGGGCGGCGTCCAGGACGTAGAGCCGGGTGTTGTCGATCGGCAGGCCGATCGGGACGGTCTCCAGCGGGCCCGCGCACTCCCAGGCGGAGACGTCGACGGCGGCCTCGGTCGGGCCGTACAGGTTGGCCAGCGCGCAGCCGGGCAGCCGGGTGGTGAACTCCCGGGCGGTGTCCGGCGGGAGGGCCTCGCCGCTGCAGACCACGCGGCGCAGCGCGGTGCACTCCTCGATGCCGCCCTCGGCGAGGAAGACGGTGAGCATGGAGGGCACGAAGTGGGCGACGGTGATGCCGGCCCGGGCGATCAGGTCGCGCAGGTGGGCGGCGTCCTTCTGGCCGCCGGGCTTGGCCAGCACCAGCCGGGCGCCGGTGGCCAGCGGCCAGAAGAACTCCCAGACCGAGACGTCGAAGCCGGCCGGGGTCTTCTGCAGCACGGCGTCGCCGGGGCCGATCCGGTAGGCGTCCTGCATCCAGCGCAGCCGGTTGGCGATGCCGCGGTGGGTGTTGGGCACGCCCTTGGGCCGGCCGGTGGAGCCGGAGGTGTAGATCAGGTAGGCGGTGTCGTCCGGGACCGGGCCGGCCGGGCGGCCCTTCGGCTTCGGCCACTCGGCCGGGTCGTCGAGCAGCAGGACGCGGGCGGTGCAGCCCTTGGGGATCGGCAGTCTGCGCTGGGTGAGCAGGACGGGGGCGGCGCTGTCCGCCAGCAGGAACGCGAGCCGCTCGGCCGGGTACTCGGGCTCCAGCGGGGTGTAGCCGGCGCCGGTGCGCAGCACGCCGAGCAGACCGGCGACCAGTTCGGGCGAGCGCTCGGCGCTGACGGCGACCAGGGTGCCGGGGCCGACCCCTTCGGCGGCCAGCCGGGCGGCGATCCGGTCCGCGGCGGCGTCGAGTTGACGATACGTCAGGGCCGGGCGGTCCTCGAAGGCGACGGCGACGGCGTCCGGGGTGCGGGCGATCTGTTCGGCGATCATCGCGGTGAGCGTGGTGTCCGGCCGGTCGGCGGCAGTCCGGTTGAACTCCTCCAGCTCGAAGGCGCGTTCGTCCTCGGCGAGGCCGTCGAGGACGGACAGCGGCGCGTCCGGCCGGGCGGTGACGGCCTCCAGCAGGCGCCCGAGGTGGGCGCCGAGCCGGGCGATGTCGTCCTCGGCGAACAGATCGGTGTTGTAGTTGAACGCGCCGGCCAGGCCGTCCGGCCACTCCTGGAGGAACAGTTCCAGGTCGAACCGGGTGCCGCTGGCGCGGACGCCGAACGGCTCGACGTCCAGCGGGAGTCCGCCGAGGGAGTCGCGGGTGGTGGCGTAGTTCTGGACGGCCAGGACGGCCTGGAAGACCGGCGGGCGGCTGACGTCGCGGGGCACCTTGAGCTCGGTGACCAGCTGGGCGAACGGCAGGTCCTGGTGGGCGAAGGCCTCCAGGCAGGTCTCGCGGGTGCGGCGGAGCAGTTCGGCGAAGGAGGGGTCGCCGCCGAGCCGGGCGGGCAGCGCCAGCACGTTGACGAACATGCCGACCAGCGGTTCGAGTTCGGGCTCGGGGCGGCCGGCGATGGGCGAGCCGACGGCGAAGTCGGTCTGGCCGCTGTAGCGGGCGAGCAGGGCCTGGAAGGCGGCCAGCAGCACCATGTAGACGGTGGCGTCGTGCTGCCTGCCGAGGGCGGTGAGCCGGTCCAGCAGCCCGCGTTCGACGCGGAAGCCGTGGCCGGCGCCGGCGAAGGTCTGCCGGGGCGGGCGGGGGCGGGAGATCGCCAGCCGGAGCGGCTCGACGCCGGCCAGCTCCCGGGCCCAGTGCGCGACCTCGGCCGCGAGCCGTTCGCCGCTCAGCCGGTCGCGCTGCCAGATCGCGAAGTCGCCGTACTGGACGAGGAGTTCCGGCAGCGGGTCGGGTCTGCCGGTGGCGTGGGCGGCGTAGCCGCGCAGCACCTCGCCGACCAGCACCTCGCTCGACCAGCCGTCGCTGACGCTGTGGTGGACGACCAGCAGCAGGAGGTGGTCGTCGGCGGTGATCCGGACCAGCATCGCACGCAGCAGCGGGCCGGTCTCCAGGTCGAAGGGGACGGCGGCGGCCGCGTCGACCAGCCGGGCGGCCTCCTCCTCGTCGGCGGCCTCGGCGGTGGCGAGCCCGAAGGGGCCGGGTTCGGCGATCTCCAGCACCGGGCGGCCGTCGTCGGTGGCCGGGTAGCGCGAGCGCAGCGTCTCGTGGCGGGCGACGGAGGCGTCCAGTGCGCGGCGCAGCGCGTCGGTGTCGAGCGGTCCGCGCAGCCGGCGCACCACCGGGATGTTGTAGGCGGCGGTGCCGGGTGCGAACTGCTCCATGAACCAGAGGCGTTCCTGGGCGAAGGAGAGCGGCACCGGGGCGCCCTCCGGCCGGCGGGCGATGGCCTGCTTCGGGGCGGTGCGCGCCCTGAGGCGGCGGCTGAGCAGCTCCCGCTTGGCGGCCGAGAGCTGCGTTGCGGAGGGCTGCGTTGCGGGGAGCTGCGTCGCGGAGAGCTGGGTCGCGGAGGGCTGGGTCGCGGGAGGCGCGTCCGCTCCGGCGACGGGTGTGGGGGTGTCGGTGCTCATGTCGGCGTGTCGGTCCCTTCCGGGGAGTCCTGCGCGGCGAGCAGTTCCTCGGCGGCGTCCTCGGACAGCTCGGCGAGTTCGGCGACCAGGGCGGCCTCGACGGCATCGGCGAAGGCGGTCACGGTCCGGTGGGTGAAGAGGGTGCGCAGCGGGACGGCGAGGTCGACGGCGGCGCGGATCCTGGCGATGACGCGGGTGGCCAGCAGGGAGTGGCCGCCGAGGTCGAAGAAGTCGTCGAGGGCGCCGACCCGGTCGAGGCCGAGCACCTCCTGCCAGACCTCGGCGACCAGTTCCTCGGCCTCGGTGCGCGGGGCGAGGTAGGCGGCGCGCAGGTCGGGCCGGGTGTCGGGGGCGGGCAGGGCGCGGCGGTCGAGTTTGCCGTTGGGTGTCAGCGGCAGGGTGTCCAGCACCAGCAGGGCGTTGGGCACCAGGTGCGCGGGGAGGGTGGCGGCGAGCCCGGTGCGCAGGGCGTCCGGCTCCGGGGCGGGTGCGCCGGCCGCGGGGACGACGTAGCCGACCAGGGTGTCGCCGCGGGCGGTCACCACGGCCTGGCCGACGCCGGGCAGGGCGAGCAGGGCGCTCTCGGTCTCGCCCGGCTCGATGCGGAAGCCGCGGACCTTGACCTGGCTGTCGATCCGGCCGAGGAAGTCGAGCGCGCCGTCGGCGCGGCGGCGGACCAGGTCGCCGGTGCGGTAGCGGCGGGCGCCGGGCGGGCCGTCCGGGTCGGGGACGAAGGCCCGGGCGGTGGCGCCGGGGCGGCCGAGGTAGCCGTAGGTGACGCCCGCGCCGCCGATCACCAGCTCGCCGGGGGTGCCGGGCGGCACCGGGGTGCCGTGCCGGTCGAGGACGGCCGCGGTGGCGCCGCCGATCGGCCGGCCGATCGGCGGGCGGGCGGTGGCGTCGGCCGCGCCGAGCTCCGCGGTGGTGGCGATGACCGTGGTCTCGGTGGGCCCGTAGGAGTTGACCACCCGGACGGTGTCGCCGAAGCGGTCCCGCCAGGCGGCGACGGCCTCCGGCCGCACCTGGTCGGCGCCGAGGACGAGCAGCCGCAGCCCGGCCGGCCAGGGGGTGGCGTCCAGGTCGGCGACCAGCCGGTGCCAGTACGGGGTGGGCAGGTCGAGCACGGTGAGCCCGGCGGCGGAGGGCTCGGCGAGCTGCTCGGGCAGTGCGGCGCCCGGCTCGGCGACCACCAGGGCGGCACCGGCGGCGAGCGCCGGGAACACCTCCTCGGCGCAGGTGTCGAAGGAGAGCGAGGCGAACTGCAGCACCCGGTCGGCGGCGGTCACGCCGTAGCCCTCGCGCATCCAGGCGACCCGGGCGGCGAGCGCGCGGTGCGGTACCAGAACGCCCTTGGGGGTGCCGGTGGAGCCGGAGGTGTAGACGAGGTAGGCCGGGTCCTCGGGGCGCACGGCGGCGTCGGGCGGGAGCGGGTCGGCGTCGGGCCGGAGCAGGTCGGCGGGTGCGTCCTCCGCTTCCTCCGCGGTCGCAGGGAGCACCGGGACGTCCGCGGGCAGGCCCTCGACCGGGTGCCCGTCGGCGGTGACCAGGACGGCGGCGCCGCTGTCGGCCAGCATGAAGGCCAGCCGGGCCACCGGGTACTCAGGGTCCAGCGGCAGGTAGCCGGCGCCGGCCCGCCAGGCGGCCAGCATGGTGACCACGGCCCGCGGCCCCCGCGGAAGGCAGAACGCCACCAGATCGCCGCGGCGCACCCCGGCGGCAGCCAGCCGGACCGCCAGCCGCCCGGACTCGGCGGCCAGTTGCGCGTACGTCAGGTGGGCGTCGCGGCTCTCCAGGGCGGTCGCACCGGGCCGCCCTGCGGCGGCGAGGTCGATCGCGGCGAGCACGGTTGCCGGGTGCGGTGGCAGGTCGGGGCCGGTCCCGGTGGCTCCGGCCCCGGAGAGCTCCTCGACGTCCAGCAGCGCCAGGCGGTGGACCGGGGTGTCCGGCTCGGCGAGGGCGGCGCGCAGCAGGGTGTCGAACCGGCGCCCGAGCCGGGTGATCCAGGCCTCGTCGAGCAGTTCGGTCTGGTAGCCGAGGATCGCCAGCAGGTCGTCGCCGTCCCACCGGACGTCCAGGGTGAGTTCGAACTTGGCGGCCGTGTAGCCGCCGTCGAGTTCGGCGCAGCGCAGGTCGGCGAAGGCGTGCTCGTCCAGCGCGCCGCCGCTCTGGGTGTGCACGGTCAGCAGGGTCTGGAAGACCGGGGTGCGGCCGGGGTCGCGCTCGATCCGCAGCTCGTCGGTGAGCTGCTCGAACGGCACCTGGCTGTGGCCGAGTGCGCCGAGCCAGCCGGAGCGGGTGCGGCGCAGCAGGTCGGTGAAGCTCGGCGCGCCCGCGAGGTCGGCCCGCAGGACCAGGGCGCTGGAGAAGTAGCCGACGGTCTGCTCGGCCTCGACGGTGGTGCGGGCGGCGACGGGCACGCCGACGCAGAAGTCGTCCTGGCCGGTGCAGCGGTGCAGCACGGCCTGGTAGGCGGCGGCGAGCACCATGAACGGCGTCAGCCGGCGGGCGCGGGCGAAGGCGTCCAGCCCGGGGCCGAGGCCGCGCAGGATCCGGGTGTGGAAGGCGCCGGCACTGCTCGGGTGGGCGGGCCGGGGCCGCTCCAGCGGCAGTTCCAGGGCGGGTGCGTCGGCCAGCCGGTCGGCCCAGTAGGCGAGGCCGTCCCGGGCCTCCGGGCCGGCCAGCCACGCGCGTTCGGCGGCGGCGTGGGCCAGGTAGGAGGGCGGCACCGGCAGGTCGAGCGGCCGGTCGAGCGGCCGGCCGGCCCGGTGCGCGGCGTAGCGGGTGGCGAGTTCGGTGCGCAGCAGGCCGAGTGACCAGCCGTCGGCGGCGATGTGGTGCACGACCAGGCAGAGCACGTGCTCCCGGTCGCCGGTCCGGAACAGGGCGGCGCGCAGCAGCGGCCCGGCCGCGAGGTCGAAGCCGCGGTTGGTGCGCTCGGCGAGGGCGGCGGACAGCCGCTCCGGCGCGGTGCCGCGCAGGTCGGCCTCGTCCAGCGGGACGGGCGCCGGCGGGTCGACGACCACGGCGGGCCGCCCGTCCTCGTCCGGGAAGCGGCTGCGCAGCGCCTCGTGCCGGGCGACCACCCCGTCCAGGGCGGCGCGCAGGGCGGCCGGCTCCAGGTCGCCGGTGAGCCGCAGCACGAGCGGGATGTTGTAGGACGGGTCCCCCGGTTCCAACTGGTCCAGGAACCACAGGCGTTCCTGCCCGACGGTCAGGACGGCCGGCGCCGGGGAGACCCGGTCGGACCCGTGGCGGGCCGCATGGACGGACGTGCTCATCGTGCTCCTCATGACGCGCCGGCGGCCGACGGACGGCAGGGCCAGGACATGGTCCGGCGGCGTGCCCTGTCGGTGGGAGGGAGCTGCGCGCTCGGCGAGGCGGCGGGCCCCCGTATGGCCGCCGCAGTGCGGATCATGCTAGGGAGCCGGATCGGCGAGCGTCAATGGTCTGGACCATCTATCCGCCGCAGCGATCGCCGGACCGTCGGCGGAGCCGGCGGGGGTTGACCCGGAAAGGTGTGAGTGATTGAGTACTCACATGAAGAACGAACGCCCCCGCCAGTTGTCCACGGCCGAGGAGCGCCGCGAGACGGTGCTGCGCACCGCGATCGGCGCCTTCGCCTCGCGGGGGTACTTCGGCACCACGACCACCGAGGTCGGCAAGGCCGCCGGCATCTCCCAGGCCTACGTCTACCGCCTCTTCCCCAACAAGGAGTCACTGTTCGTCGCCGTCGTCGAGCACTGCTTCACCCGGGTCCGGGCCAGCCTGGAGGAGGGCGCGGCGCAGGCCGCGAGCAGCGCACCGGAGGCCGTCCTGCACGCCATGGGGGAGGCCTACGCCAAGCTGATCAGCGACAACGACCTGATGCTGGTCCAGCTGCACGCCCAGGCGGCGGCGGTCTCCGAACCGGCGATCCGGGACGCCGTCCGGGCGGGCTACGCCCGGCTGGTCGAGTACGCCCGGGGCGCCTCCGGGGGCGACGAGCGGCAGATCCAGGAGTTCTTCGCCACCGGCATGCTCTGCCACCTGCTGGTGTCGATGGGCGCCGACGAGGTCGACGCGCCCTGGACGCGCACGCTGGCGGCCGGGATCACGCACTACTGAGGCACCACTGACGCCCCGCCGGCGCGCCGGCAGCACTGCACCCGGCCGGCGGGCGCCGAGCCCGCACACCAGCCACACCCCGCCGCGGGGGGGGGGGGGGGGCCCCCCCCCCCCCCCCCCGCCCCCCCCCCCCCCCCGGCGGCGCCGGGGGGTTGGGGAACACCCACACCCAGTCTACGTTG
>NZ_JBEYVJ010000070.1:0-30033 GCF_040643935.1 Kitasatospora sp. NPDC047058
CCCCCCGCCCCCCCCCCCCCGCCCCGCCCGCCCCCCCCCGCCCGGGGGGGCGCCGCGGCCGCGCTGGAGGTTGGCGGCCCGGCGCTCGCGGGCGCCCCAGCAGGCCCGGTGCCAGTGCCGCCGGTCGTCCACCCCGGCGCCGTGGGCCGGCCAGGCCACCACGTGGCCGACGCCCGGCGGGATCTCCTGGTCGCACCCGGGGCAGCGGTAGAACCGGCCGGCCGTGCCGGCCACGGTCTGCACCACCCAGTCGTCGTCCTGGTAGCTCTCGGTGCGGCGCAGCGAGCCGCCGAGCGGGGCGGCCGGCTCCGCGGTCTCGCGGTCGGCGGCGCTCTTGATCCGGTTGCGGCGGGGCGACACGTCGGGCTACCTCTCTGCGGGGGGCTCGGGACCGTCCCAGCCTACGACCGACGGCCCGTACCCAGGACGGCTATCGGCCTCTATCACGGCATCGTCCGGTACTCCGGTGTTTCCCGTGATATCCACCCGTTCTCCCGTGAAATTGGTGGTTCGGCGTGCCATTGGCACATGACATCGGTTACTCACGAGGGTGAGAGGCGGGGCCCGCAAACCCTGCGCGCACCCGAGGAGGCCCAAGGATGACCAAGACCAGCGCCCGAGCCGAGACCCGCCGGCCCGTCGGGGTCCGCCCGCCCGCCCCCGGCCAGGCGCTCGCCGCCGCCCCGGTGACCACCACCGCAGGCACCCCGCTGCCCGCCCCCGCCCGCGCGGGCGCGCTCCCCCCGGACACCGCGCCGGTGCGGGTCGGTGCCTTCCTGCTCTCCGCGCAGTTCCCCGGACAGACCCACGGCGAGGCGCTCGACCGCACCGTGCGCGCCGCCGTCGAGGCCGAACGCGCGGGCCTGGACAGCGTCTGGCTGGCCGAGCACCACTTCGTGCCGTACGGGGTCTGCCCGAACGCCGCCACGCTCGCCGCACTGCTGCTCGGGCGCACCCGCCGGATCGGCGTCGGCACGGCGGTCAGCGTGCTCTCCACCACCCACCCGGTGGCGCTCGGCGAACAGGCCGCGCTGCTGCACCTCACCTCCGGCGGGCGGTTCACCCTCGGGGTCGGCCGCGGCGGGCCGTGGATCGACCTGGACGTCTTCGGCAGCGGCGTGGACGCCTACGAGCAGGGCTTCCCCGAGCGGCTCGACCTGCTGCTGCGCTGGCTGCGCGGCTCCCGGGTGGGCGCGGACGGGCCGCAGTTCAGCTTCCCGGAGGTGGCCGTGGTGCCGCGCGCCACCGAGCCGCCGCGCCGGTCCGAACTCGGCACCTGGCTCGGCCTCGGCGACCAGTCCGGTCCGCTGCGCTTTCCCCGTCAGCGCCAGGACGCCGACGGCTCCGGCGAAGAGCCCGGCACGGCGGGGCGCCCGGCGGCCGGCCCGCCGGTGGTGGTCGCCTGCACCTCTCCGGGCGGGGTCCGGCTGGCGGCCGAACGAGGGCTGCCGATGCTGCTCGGCATGCACTCGGGGGACGACGACAAGCTGCAGATGCTGGAGCTGTACCGGACCGCCTGGCTGGCCGCCGGGCGCGGCGAGGAGCAGCTGCGCCGGGTGAACCTCCAGCACGTCGCGGCCGGCGTGGCCCAGGTGGACGACCGCACCTCGACGGCCCGGGCCACCCTGCTGCGGGCGATGCCCGGCTGGTTCGAGTACGGGCTCGGCGCGCACCGCACCGTCGACGGCCGGGAGCGCAAGATGCGCGACCCGCACCAGTACACCGAACTCCTCTGCGACCTGCACGCGGTGGGCACGCCGAAGCAGTGCGCGGACCGGCTGCTGGCCACCGCCGAGCGGACCGGGATCCGCCGCTTCGCGCTGCTCGCCGAGGGCAGCGGGGACCGCGAGGCCACCCTGCACAACATCGCCCGGCTCGGCTCCGAGGTCCTGCCGCAACTCGCCTGAACCCGCGGGCGCCCCGCCCCGAGCCGAAGGGGCGCGCCGGTGCCGAAAGCGAAGAACGACAAGCGACGAAGGAGCGCCGGAGTGTGGGGGCACCTCCCGGCCGCCAGGCTGGGGGAGTCGGCACCGGGTCCGAGCGCCCCGGAGGCGAGCGGGCGAACAGCAGCGCCCGGGCCGCCCCTCCCCCTCGGCGGGGGCGGGGCGGCCCGGTGGCGGTGACGGGCGCCGGGGAGGCGTCCCCCGACGACCGGTCAGCAGTCCCGGAGTTCCTCGGACTGGTTGAGCAGCTGCTCCCGGACGGACGTGAAGCGCTCGAACCGCGCCTCGTTGGAGTCCGACGGCAGGAAGACCGCCACCCGGTGACAGTTCTGGAAGGCCAGCCGGACACCGAAGTGGCGCTGCAGCGCACCCCGGATGGCGTCGCTGGCGAGCGCCCGGAGGAGCTGGCCGCGGGCCTGCTCGCTGGGCGGCGGCACGTGGTTGTCGGCGAAGTCGGTGCCGTCGACCTTCGCCTGGGCGACCAGCGAACTGATCAGCTCCCAGGCGTACGGCAGCGAGACGCGGACGCAGTCGACGAATTCCCGCTCGTCGACCTCGCCCCGCTCGGCCTTTTCGAGCAGGGCCGGTGAGACGTCGAGCGACATGGATTCTCCTCTCGCGGTCCACCCGCGCGGCGGCTCGGGTGGTGATGCGTGGTCCAAGCTGAGGGTGAGGGTGGGCATCGCACGTGGTGTCCGGAACGCCGTCGGACGGCTGTTTCCGGCACCGTGCGGAGGCGTCGGCGCCGAGGACCCGTCGAGGGACGCATCGGCGGCGCCGGCCGCTCAGAACAGCGTGGCAGTCAACGGAGGGCCGGGCCGGTCATTCCTTCGGATTACTCCGGAAATACGCCCCTGTGCACCAGATTGGCCTGATCCCGTTGGATCGTTCATCTGAAGTCTCCATCCCCGTTGACAACGATCCTGCGAGCATGCCGTCACACACCGTAGCTGCCCGAGGGCGGGCGCGCCAGAGTGCCGACCGCCGTTGGCCGGATCGCCGAGCCTCCATGTTCGCGGGCTCCGCGGATTCTTCACCCGGTCGTCGCGGAATCGCATCAACTGGCCCCGGTGGGCTAGCGTGGTCGACCGTGCGTCTCGTAATTGCCCGCTGCTCAGTCGACTATGCCGGTCGGCTCTCCGCCCATCTGCCCTCCGCCACCAGGCTCATCCTGGTCAAGGCCGACGGCAGCGTCAGCATCCACGCCGACGACCGTGCCTACAAGCCGCTCAACTGGATGTCCCCGCCGTGCGCCCTCAAGGAGGCCGACGGGATCTGGACGGTGGAGAACAAGGCCGGCGAGAAGCTCATCATCACGCTGGAGGAGGTGCTGCACGACTCCTCCCACGAACTGGGGGTGGACCCGGGCCTGATCAAGGACGGCGTCGAGGCGCACCTCCAGGAGCTGCTCGCGGACCGGATGGAGGTGCTCGGCGCGGGCTGGTCCCTGATCCGCCGCGAGTACCCGACCGCGATCGGCCCGGTCGACATCCTCTGCCGCGACTCGGACGGCGCGACGGTCGCCGTCGAGATCAAGCGCCGCGGCGAGATCGACGGCGTCGAGCAGCTCACCCGCTACCTGGAGCTGCTCAACCGGGACCCGCTGCTCGCCCCGGTCAAGGGCGTCTTCGCCGCGCAGGAGATCAAGCCGCAGGCCCGCGTCCTGGCGACCGACCGCGGCATCGGCTGCGTGGTGCTGGACTACGACGAGCTGCGCGGCATCGACGACGACAAGCTGAAGCTGTTCTGATCCGGACCGGGCCCTGATCCCTCAGGGCGACGACGGCGCCGTCGGACTCACCGAGCCCGACGGCGTCGGCGTCCCCGGGGAGGTGCTCGCGGTCGGCGACGAGGTGCCGGAGGGCGGGCTCGGCTGCGTGGTCGGCGCCGGCGGCTCCGGGCGCGGAGCGGGCGGCTGCGGCTGCCCGGGGGCCGGCGGCTGCGGCTGGCCCGGCGGCTGCGACTGGGTGGTGGTCTCGCCGGCGCTCGGCGACCTGCTCGGCTTCTTCGAGGCCGACGCCGACGCCGACGGCGAGCGCGAGGCCCCGCTGGTGCTCGCCGACGGCTCGGGGCCGGACTCCTCGGGCGCCGGGGAGCCGCTCTGGCTCTCCGTACCGCCGGAGTCGGTCGCCGACGGGCTGAGGCTCGGCCGGGGCGTCGGCCGGCTCGTGGGCAGGCTGCCGTCGTCGCTGCTGCTGTGCGGGTCGGTGCCGCGGTGCTCCTCCGGACCGGCCACGCTGAGCCCGACCGCCGTACCGAGGACGCCGAGCGCCAGCACCGCCGCCGAGGCCGCGATCGCCGTCCGCCGGGTGCGGCCGCCCGTACCGGGGGTGGTCTTGAACCGCCACGGCACCTGCGCGATCGCCCGGATGACCGGCCGTCGCGGGGGCACCGGGCCGGCCTGGCCTGCGGCGGGCAGCTGCCGGCCGTCGGCGCGCAGCAGTTCGAGCATCCGGCGGGCGCCGGCGGCCCCGCGCGGCTCGCCGAGGGCGGCCCGCAGGGACAGCGCGGTCTCCAGTTCGGCGGCCGCCCGCGAGGGCTCCCGGACGCAGATCGCGTGGACGCCCAACTCGTGGTGGAACCAGGCCTCGTCGGCCCGGGAGCCGGTCTGCCGGGCGGCCTCCAGGCCGAGCAGCAGGGCGCGCTCCCACGCGCCCCAGCGCAGCGCCAGGGCCAGCGCCGGTCCGGCGGCCCGGGCGAGCCGGACGACGGCGGTGTGCCGGCCGGCGGCGCGGTCGGCCAGCAGGACGCCGATCACCACCTCGGCCTCGGCCGCGATCTGCTCGGTGGAGACCGAGCTGTGCCCGACCCACCAGGCGAAGTGCTGGGCGGCGCCGTCCGTGCTGTTGCCGGCCGGCCAGTGCGGGACGAGCAGTTCGAGCGCGCCCGCGGTGAGCCGGTGGTGGCCGCCGATGGACACCGCGAGCCCGGCGTCGGCGAGTTCGTGCAGGGCGCTCTCGCCCTGGCCGACGTCGATCAGCGCGGGCAGGTGCGGCGCGGTCGGGCACTCCCCGCCGAGCGCCACGGCGAGCCGCAGGACGGCCTGGGCCGGCTCGCTCAGGCCCTCGGCGAGCCGGACGGCGGGCGAGGCGCTCTCGGCGACGGACGGCAGCGCCACGGTGCGGCGCAGCTCGCCCTCGCGGACCGCCGGGTCCGGGTCGTGCTCGGGTGCGCGGACCGCGCCGAAGACGTCGAGCCGGTCCTCCTCGGCGGCCACCAGCGCGTCCACCGCGACATCCCGCTGCCGCAGCAGCGCGGCGGCCTGGACGAAGCGCAGCGGCAGCCCCTCGGACTCGAACCAGAGGTCGACGGCCCAGGCCTTCTCGGCCGCGTCCAGCGGGCGGCCGGCCAGCCGGGCGGCGAGCGCGAGGCAGGCGGGGCGGGACAGGCCGGCGACCAGGTGGTCCTGGAGCCGGGAGTCCGCGGGCAGCGGCGGGCTGTCGGGGGCGACGGAGATCAGGAAGGCGCACTCGGGGGCCGCGGCGAGCAGTTCCTCCAGCTCGGGGCCGGCCGGCTCCACCTCGTCGATCACCACGATCGCGCCGACCCGGCCGAGGTGGGCGGCGAGCTGCCCGGGGTCGGGGCGGAAGCCCGGGGCGTGGTGGGTGGCGGCGAAGAGGTCCTGGAGCAGGTCGGCGGCGGTGCGGCGGTGGCCGCAGAGCTGGACGACGCCACCGGGTGCGAGGCCGCCGGCCGCCGCGGCGACGGCCGACAGCAGTGCGCTGCGGCCGGAGCCGGCCTGGCCGACCAGGCGTATCGAGCGGCCCTCGGCGAGCAGGCCGAGCAGCCGGGCCGTGTCGGCCTCGCGGTCGAGCAGCGGCAGGTCGGCGGGCCCGGCACCGAGGGCGAGCGGGCCGACCGCGCGGCCGGGGCCGCCGACCGGGCCGCGGGCGGGTTCGCTGCGCTCCAGCCGGCGCGGGCGGGGGCGCCACTCCTCGGGGCAGGGGCGCACCTCGGAGCCTTCCGGGGTGCCGACGGTCACCAGCAGGCCGCCGGAGACGAGCTCACCGCCCCGGGTGCGTACGGCCTCCTGCCGGAACTCACCGGATGGCTGTCCCACGATCTGCTCCGCCCCTGTTCGCCGACGACTCCGCACGGCTGTTTCCCCGGGCCGGGGGCCGTCCTCGCCCGAGGCTGCGGGCGCTGGAGACCGGCCCCGCGGCCGTCTTCTGACGGCAGACTCTTGCACATCCTCGCGCGACCGCACAGCGCGGTCCCGCCCCGGACCGCACACCGCACCGGGAACGCGAAGACACAGCAGGGAAAGGAAAGGGGGAAGGGGCGGCTACAGCACCGGGCCGAACACGGGCAGGGTCGCACCGCGCGGCTCGGCGACGACGCCCTCGACGGCGAGGATGCGGTGCAGCCGGGTCGCCACCAGCAACCGCTGCAGCTGGGCCGGGACGGAACGCAGCACCAGCCGGCGGCCGATCCGGCCGGCCCGCCGGTGCGTGCCCATGATCACGCCGAGGCCGGTGGCGTCCCAGAACTCCAGCCGGGTGAGGTCGAGGACGAGGTCGCCCCGCCCGCCGTCGACGGCCTGGTGCAGCCGGACCCGCGCGTCGGCGGCGGTACGCACGTCGAGGCGGCCCTCGATGGCCAGCGCGGCGTGGTCGCCCGTGATGCGCATGGTCTCCTCCTCCGCCTGGCGGGTCACTGGTACGGGTTGTCCCGCCCCGGGCCGCACCGGGTCCGGGAACGGGTGTCCAACGGTGTCCGTCCGGGCGGGCCTGAAGCCCCGCGCCCGGGCCCGGCCGCGGCGTCGTCAGCCTGGGCCGGGTTCCCCCTCATCTGACGGTGAACCAGGTCCGCAGGTTGCTGGTTCCGGCCAGATCTGAAGCAACTTCACTCGTCCGAGGGAATATACGCAGGAACTCTCCATACCTACGCTCGATTACCGCCCAAATCACCCGTCTGCGGCACCCGGCGTGAGGAAACTCACCCGCCCTCGGCAGGGCGGGCCGTACGATTCTCCGATCGCACGGCCCGCCCGGTCAGCTCGGACCGCGGCTCACTTGCCCGGGTACGGGTAGAAGCCACGGCCGCTCTTGCGGCCCAGGTCACCGGCGGTGACCATGCGCGCCATGATCTCCGGCGCGGCGAACTTCTCGTCCTGGGTCTCGGCGTAGATGTTCCGCGCGGCGTGCAGCAGGATGTCCACGCCGGTCAGGTCCGCGGTCTCCAGCGGGCCCATCGGGTGGCCGAAACCGAGCCGGCAGGCGGTGTCGATGTCCTCGGCGGTGGCGACGCCCGACTCGTACAGCTTGGCGGCCTCGACGACCAGCGCGGTGATCAGGCGGGTGGTGACGAAACCGGCCACGTCACGGTTGACCACCACGACGTCCTTGCCGACGCCCTCGGCGAAGGCGCGGGCGCGGGCCAGCGTCTCGTCACTGGTCTTGTAGCCGCGGACCAGCTCGACCAGCTTCATCAGCGGCACCGGCGAGAAGAAGTGCACGCCGACGACCGACTCCGGGCGCTGCGTGGCGGCGGCGATCCGGGTGATCGGGATGGCGGAGGTGTTGGAGGCGAGGACGGCGCCGTCCTTGGCGAGCTTGTCGAGCTCCTTGAAGACGCCCTCCTTGACCTCGAGCTTCTCGAAGACCGCCTCGACCACGATGTCGGCCTCGGCGACGGCGCCCAGGTCGGTCGTGGTGGTGATCCGGCCGAGCGCCGCCTCGGCCTCCTCGGCGGTGAGCCGGCCCTTGGAGACGAACTTCTCGTACGAGGCGCGGATGCCCGCGAGGCCGCGCTGCAGCGCCTCCTCGGTGACGTCCCGCAGCACCACCGGGTGCCCCGCCTGGGCGGAGACCTGGGCGATGCCGGCCCCCATCAGGCCGGCGCCGATCACGGCGATCTGCTGGCTGGACGCATTGCTCATGGCTGGGTCTCCCGGATGCCGTCGCCGCCCTGCGGGCGGGCCCTGAAGGCGGCTCAGCGCAGGGTCACCGCACGAGAGCCGCGTCGCTCTGTCCTCCCGCCGCGCTACCGCCCGGCGGTCGCGTCCGCGAAGCGCGCCGCTGTTCCGGCTCCGCTCGCTTCACACGCTACGCGCGGGACTCTAATGCCCTTCGCGCGCCCGTGGTGCCATCCGAGAGTGTGATCTGCGCCGGACGTGCCGGGCGGGGACGGCCGCGGTCAGACGCCCAGTCCGAGGTCCTGGGCCAGGATCGCCGCCTGCACCCGGCTGCGCAGCTTCAGCTTGGACAGGATCCGGCTGACGTGGGTCTTGGTGGTCGCCTCCGCCATCACCAGCCGCCCGGCGATCTCGCCGTTGGAGAGCCCGGCGCCGATGCAGGCCAGCACCTCGCGCTCGCGCGGGGTGAGCGCGGCCACCGCCTCCCGGACCTCCGGCCCGACGGTGCGCCCCGGGCGGGCGAAGCTGCCGATCAGCCGCCTGGTCACCGAGGGCGCCAGCATGCCGTCCCCGCGCGCCACCGTGCGGATGCCCTCGACCAGCGTGTCCGCCTCCAGGTCCTTCAGCAGGAACCCTGCCGCACCGGCCCGCAGCGCGCCGTAGACGTACTCGTCCAGGTCGAAGGTGGTCAGCACCAGCACCTGGGCCGCCCCGGCGGCCACCACCTCGCGGGTCGCCGAGACGCCGTCCAGCCGCGGCATCTGCACGTCCATCAGCACCACGTCCGGCCGCAGTTCCAGTGCGAGCCGCACCGCCTCCTCGCCGTCGGCGGCCTGCCCGACGACCTCCAGGTCCGGTTCGGCCCGCAGGATCATCACCAGCGCCGCCCGGACCGCAGCCTGGTCCTCCGCCACCAGCACCCGGATCGTCATGCCCGCCCCTTCCCGGCCTCGGCCGCCAGCGCCCGCGGCAGTACCGCGCGGACGCTCCAGCAGTCTCCCTCCGGGCCGGCGGTGAAGCTCCCGCCGAGCAGCCCGGCCCGTTCCCCCATGCCCACCATGCCGGCCCCGGCACCGGGCAGTGCCCGGCCGGCGCCGCTGCGGTACGGGCTGTCCACCGCGATCCGCAGCTCTTCCGGCCGGTAGTCCAGCAGCACCCGGACGCGCCCCGTCCCGGCGTGCTTGAGCGCGTTGGTCAGCGACTCCTGCACGATCCGGTACGCCGCCAGGCCGACCGGCACCGGCAGCTCCCCCCGCTCGCCACGCTCGGTGAGCACGAAGTCCAGCCCGACGTCCTGGCCGGCCGCCCGGGCCTTGGCCAGCAGTGCGTCCACCGCGTCCAGGTCGGGGGCGGCGTACGACTCGTCGGCCTCTCCCCCGCCACTGTCGCGCAGCAGTCCGATCATGCGGCGCATTTCGGCCAATCCCTGGACGCTGTTCTCCCGGATCACCGCGAGCACCTCCACCAGCGGGTCGTCCTCGGCCCGCCGCTGGCGCCTCGCGACCGACTGCGCGCCGGTGGCGTGGATCGCGATGGCGGACAGGTGGTTGGCCACCACGTCGTGCAACTCCCTTGCCATCCGGGCCCGTTCGGCGCCGACAGCCTCACGCCGGTCCATCTCGGACAGCAGCGCGGTCTGCTCGGCCCGCAGGCGCTGGGCCACCGCCTCCTCGCGGTGCTTGCGCACCAGGTCGCCGGTCCACACCGGCGCGAGGTAGATCAGCGCGGTGAGCACCACCACGGCCGCCGCGTTGGACGCGTCGCTGTAGACCAGCACCAGGGTGGAGAGCACCAGCACCGAGGCCGCACCGGTCAGGTGCAGGATCCGCGACATCTTCGGGCTGCCGTAGAGCACCGCGGCGTACAGCAGGTCCGTGTACATCAGGCTGGTCGCCAGCAGGGCACCGGAGAAGATGCTGGCGGCGAAGACGAAGCCGCCGACGGTCGCGGTCAGCACCGGCCTGGTGCGCCGGACCAGCTCCAGCGCGGCCATCACCAGCAGGGGCGGCACGACCGCCCACCGCGGGATCGCCGAGGAGTGGTCGTACACCTTGAGAGCGATCAGCAGCAGCCCGCCGAGCAGCCCGAAGAGCGCGATCGCCCGGTCTTCCTGCCGCGGGGTGAGTGTGGGTCTGCGCACGAGCACCATCAGATCATCCCCGGACCACCGCCCGGCTCCGGTCGGCGGAGGAGCCGCGGTACATCGAAAGATGCAGACCCGGTTCGGCTCCGGCGACGACGCCCCGCGGGCCCCGCTCCGGAAGGCTGGAGGCACCGTCGAGAGCTGCGGAGCCCACCATGATCGTCACCCTCGTCCTCGCCGCCGAAGTCGCCTTCTGGGTGGTCCTCGGCCTGGGGCTGGCCACCCGCTACCTGCTGCGGTGGCGCGCGGTCAGCACCGTCCTGCTGGTCGGGCTGCCCGTGATCGACCTGGTGCTCTTCCTGCTGACCCTGTTCGACCTGCGCGGCGGCGCCACCGCCTCCTGGACGCACGCGCTCGCCGCGAGCTACCTGGGCTTCTCCGTCGGCTACGGGCCGTCCGTGGTCCGCTGGGCCGACGCGCGCTTCCTGCACCGCTTCGGCGGCGGCCCGAAGCCGCCGCCCGCGCCCAAGTACGGCAGGGCCCGGAGCCGCCACGAGTGGCGGATCTGCCGGCGCACCCTGGTCTCCGCCGCGATCACGGTCACCCTGATCACCGTGCTGAAGCTGTGCACCGACGCCCCCGGCACCGGCGTGTTCACGCAGTGGTACTGGAGGCTGGGCGTGGCCGCGCTGGTCAACACCGTGATCGCGGCCAGCTACACGATCTGGCCCAAGGAGCCCCCGGCCGGCGCGCTCGTCGAGGACGGCCGGGTGGTCGCCCGGGAGATCCCGGAGAGCCGGCGCTAGCGGTTCTCTCCCGGCACCCAGAGGACGTCGCCCTGCTCCTTGTTGGCCGCCCGGGCCAGGATGAACAGCAGGTCGGAGAGCCGGTTCAGGTACTTGGCGGTCAGCGGGTTCACGCTGTCCCCGTGCACGTCGATGGCGGACCAGGTGGCCCGCTCCGCCCGGCGGACGACCGTGCAGGCCAGGTGCAGGTACGCGGCTCCGGGGGTGCCACCGGGGAGGATGAAGCTGCGCAGCTTCTCCAGCTGCTCCAGGTAGTGGTCGCAGTCGGCTTCCAGCCGGTCGATGTAGGACTGCAGCACCCGCAGCGGCGGGTACTTCGGGTCCTCCACCACCGGGGTGGCCAGGTCGGCACCGACGTCGAAGAGGTCGTTCTGCACCCGGGTGAGCACCGCGGCGATGTCCTCGGCGAGGCCGCCGGCGGCGATCGCCACCCCGATCGCGGCGTTCGCCTCGTTGGTGTCGGCGTACGCGACCAGGCGCGGATCGGTCTTGGTCGTGCGGCTCATGTCACCGAGCGCGGTGGTGCCGTCGTCGCCGGTACGGGTGTAGATGCGCGTCAGATTGACCATGCCCCCACCCTAGCGACGCGGTTAGGCCACGTTAACCCTCTCCTGGCCTCCGGCCGGGAGGTACCCCCACCCCAGCCTCCGGCCGGGAGGTACCCCCACCCCGAGGGTCTCGTCGCTACGCGACGTTGACCCTCTGCCCGGGCGGGGCGGCTTCCAGCCAGGCCAGGAAGCCGGTCAGCGCGTCCTCGCTCATCGCCAGCTCCAGCGGGGCGCCGTCGTGCAGGCAGCGCAGCACGACCGAGCCGGAGAGCAGTGCCAGCTCCTCCTGGCCCTCGGGGTAGCGCCGGCCGAGGACCTCGATCTCCCGGCGGGGCAGCACCTTGCGCGGGCGGGGGGCGTACGAGAAGACCCGGAACCACTCGATCGAGTCACCGCTGTAGCGGCCGATACCAAAAACCCACCCCTTGCCGTCGGTCTGGGGAACCGGGGCCGAGGTGGGTTTGCCGTTCTCGTCGAGGTCGGGCTGCGTCGAGGCGTCGGCAGGCATTTTGAGCCGGTAACTGCAGTCGAACGTGCCGCCGACGCGCTGGATGACGCGGCGGCGTACCGCGAACGCGACCAGGCCGATCACACCCAGTGCCACGACCGCCGCACACACGACAAGGGCGAGGACCATGCTCACCTACCTCCTCGCTACCCGCGTTCCCCGTACCGGTCGTATCAGGCGACCGCATTGACCTACCAACTGAGACGACAGTCCCGGGGTCACGCTCGCGCGTCCCCGGGACCGTCGGTCGACCCCGCTAGAGGGTCTGGCGCACTCAGGCGTGGGCCTTGAGACCGCGCGCCGCGAACAGCCGCACCTCGGCGCGACGCTCGGCGTGCTCGTCCAGGCCCGACTTCGCCTTCTCCAGTGCCCGCTCGGCACGGGCGACATCGATCTCGTCCGCCAGCTCGGCGATCTCCGCGAGCAGAGACAGCTTGTTGTCGGCGAAGGAGATGAAGCCACCGTGCACCGCGGCGATCACGGTGCCGCCGTCCACCGTGCGGATGGTGACCGGACCGGTCTCCAGCACGCTCAGCACCGGCGTGTGACCCGGCATGATGCCGGTGTCACCGGAGGCCGTACGGGCGACGACGATGGTGGCCGCACCGGACCACACCTTGCGGTCGGCTGCGACCAGCTCGACGTGCAGCTCAGCCAACGTGGGCTCCTAGGCTCATGCAACCCCCGATTACTCGGGAGTTTCGGTAAGAATAACGGCCCCGCGCCCCCGGCATGAAACCGGCGGCACGGATTTGACCGGAATCACAGCCGATGCGACGCGAGGGGTGGGTCCCAGGGTTGGGGCCCACCCCTCACGGTCACTCAGCTGCTACCGGCCGCGATTACTTCTTCGCCAGCTCGGCGGCGTTCTTCTCGAGGTCCTCGATGCCACCGCACATGAAGAAGGCCTGCTCCGGAACGGCGTCGTACTTGCCGTCCGCGATCGCGTTGAAGGCCTCGATGGTCTCCGACAGCGGCACGGTCGAACCCTCGACACCGGTGAACTGCTTCGCCACGTAGGTGTTCTGCGAGAGGAAGCGCTCGATGCGACGGGCACGGTGGACCGTGACCTTGTCCTCCTCGGACAGCTCGTCGATACCGAGGATCGCGATGATGTCCTGGAGGTCCTTGTACTTCTGCAGAATCCCCTTGATACGGATGGCCGTCTCGTAGTGGTTCTGCGCGATGTACCGCGGGTCGAGGATGCGGGACGTGGAGTCCAGCGGGTCGACGGCCGGGTAGATGCCCTTCTCCGAGATCGGACGCGACAGAACGGTGGTCGCGTCCAGGTGGGCGAAGGTGGTGGCCGGGGCCGGGTCGGTCAGGTCGTCCGCGGGGACGTAGATCGCCTGCATCGAGGTGATCGAGTGACCACGGGTCGAGGTGATGCGCTCCTGCAGGAGGCCCATCTCGTCGGCCAGGTTCGGCTGGTAGCCCACCGCGGAGGGCATGCGGCCGAGCAGGGTCGACACCTCGGAACCGGCCTGGGTGAACCGGAAGATGTTGTCGATGAAGAGGAGCACGTCCTGCTTCTCGACGTCACGGAAGTACTCCGCCATGGTCAGCGCGGAGAGCGCGACGCGCAGACGGGTGCCCGGCGGCTCGTCCATCTGGCCGAAGACCAGCGCGGTCTTGTCCAGAACGCCCGAGTCGACCATCTCGTCGATGAGGTCGTTGCCCTCACGGGTGCGCTCGCCGACGCCGGCGAACACCGACACACCACCGAAGTTCTCGGCGACGCGGTAGATCATCTCCTGGATCAGAACGGTCTTGCCGACACCGGCACCACCGAACAGACCGATCTTGCCACCCTGGACGTACGGGGTGAGGAGGTCGATGACCTTGATGCCGGTCTCGAACATCTCGGTCTTGGACTCGAGGTCCTTGAACTCCGGGGCCTTGCGGTGGATCGGCCAGCGGACCTCGACCTGCTTGTCGAACTCCGCCTGGTCCACGTTCAGCACGTCACCGAGGGCGTTGAAGACCTTGCCCTTGGTGATCTGGCCGACCGGCACGGAGATGGCGGCGCCGGTGTCGGAGACCTGCGTGCCACGGACCAGGCCGTCGGTCGGCTGCATCGAGATGCCGCGGACCATGCCGTCGCCGAGGTGCTGGGCGACCTCGAGGGTCAGGGTCTTCTTGCCGGTGCCGTCGGGGTTGTCCACCTCGACGTGCAGGGCGTTGTACATGTCCGGAATCGCGTCGACGGGGAACTCCACGTCGACGACCGGGCCGATGACCCGCGCGACGCGGCCCGTCGCCGTGGTCGGCTCAACAGTGGTGGTCATTCTCATTCGCTCCCGCGGCTAGCGTCGGCGAGGGCGTTGGCGCCGCCGACGATCTCGCTGATTTCCTGGGTGATCTCGGCCTGACGGGCCGAGTTGGCAAGCCGCGTGAGCGACTTGATGAGCTCGCCGGCGTTGTCCGTCGCGCTCTTCATCGCGCGCCGGCGGGCGGCGTGCTCGGAGGCGGCCGACTGCAGCAGCGCGTTGTAGATCCGGCTCTCGACGTACCGCGGCAGCAGTGCGTCCAGGACGCCCTCCGCCGACGGCTCGAAGTCGTACAGCGGGAAGATCTCGTGCTTGGCCTTCGACTCGTCGCTGAGTTCGACCTCGTCGAGCTTCAGCGGCAGCAGTCGGGCGTCGACCGCCGTCTGCGTCAGCATCGACTCGAACTTGGTCGAGATCAGGTGCAGCTCGTCCACGCCGCCCGTCTCGGCCGTGAAGGCCTCGATCAGGTCGACCGCCACGGCCTTCGCGTCGCCGTAGGTCGGCTTGTCGGAGAATCCCGTCCACGAGCCCTCGACCGCGAAGTCGCGGAAGGTGTAGTACGAGACGCCCTTGCGACCGACGATGTACGTCACCACGTCCTTGCCCTCGCCGCGCAGGCGCTCGGTGAGCGTCAGCGCCGCCTTGATGGCGTTGGTCGAGTAGCCGCCCGCCAGACCGCGGTCCGCCGTGATCAGCAGAACGGCGGCCCGGGTGGCGTTCGGGTTCTCGGTGGTGAGCGGGTGCTTGGCGTTGGACCGGGTGGCCACCGCCGTCACCGCCCGGGTGAGCTCATCGGCGTACGGAGTGGAGGCGGCCACCGCGCGCTGCGCCTTGACGATGCGCGACGCGGAGATCATCTCCATCGCCTTGGTGATCTTCTTCGTCGCGGTGACAGAGCGGATCCGGCGCTTGTAGACCCGAAGCTGTGCTCCCATGGGTCGTTACGTCCTTTCCCTCGCTACCGGACTCAGGCCTGCTCGGAGAGCAGCTTGCCGTCGGCGGTCTGGTAGCCCTGCTTGAAGGCCTCGATCGCGGCGGTCAGCGCGTCGACCGTGCCGTCCTCCAGCTTGCCGGTCTCGACGATGCCGGCCAGCAGGTCCTTGTGCTGCAGACGCACGTGGTCCAGGAACTCGCGCTCGAAGCGGCGGATCTCGGCGACCGGAACGTCGTCCAGCTTGCCGTTGGTGCCGGCCCAGATGGAGACGACCTGCTCCTCGACCGGGAACGGCTGGTACTGGCCCTGCTTCAGCAGCTCGACCATGCGCGCACCGCGCTCCAGCTGGGCCTTGGAGGCCGCGTCCAGGTCGGAACCGAAGGCGGCGAACGCCTCCAGCTCACGGTACTGGGCGAGGTCCAGACGCAGGCGGCCGGCGACCGAGCGCATGGCGCGGATCTGGGCCGAGCCACCGACGCGGGAGACCGAGATACCGACGTTCACGGCCGGGCGGATGCCGGCGTTGAACAGGTCGGACTCCAGGAAGCACTGGCCGTCGGTGATGGAGATGACGTTGGTCGGGATGTACGCCGACACGTCGTTGGCCTTGGTCTCGATGATCGGCAGACCGGTCATCGAGCCGCCGCCGAGCTCGTCGTTCAGCTTGGCGCAGCGCTCCAGCAGGCGGGAGTGCAGGTAGAAGACGTCACCCGGGTAGGCCTCGCGGCCCGGCGGGCGGCGCAGCAGCAGGGAGACGGAGCGGTAGGCCTCGGCCTGCTTCGACAGGTCGTCGAAGATGATCAGGACGTGCTTGCCGTCGTACATCCACTCCTGGCCGATGGCCGAGCCGGTGTACGGGGCGAGGTACTTGAAGCCGGCCGGGTCGGAGGCGGGAGCAGCCACGATGGTGGTGTACTCCAGCGCGCCGGCCTCCTCCAGGGCGCCGCGGACGGACGCGATGGTGGAGCCCTTCTGGCCCACGGCGACGTAGATGCAGCGGACCTGCTTCTTCGGGTCGCCCGAGCGCCAGTTGTCGCGCTGGTTGATGATCGTGTCGACGGCCACCGCGGTCTTGCCGGTCTGGCGGTCGCCGATGATCAGCTGGCGCTGGCCGCGGCCGATCGGGGTCATCGCGTCGATGGCCTTGATGCCGGTCTGCAGCGGCTCACGGACCGACTTGCGGGCCATGACGCCGGGGGCCTGCAGCTCCAGGGCGCGGCGGCCGGTGGCGGCGATCTCGCCCAGACCGTCGATCGGGTTGCCCAGCGGGTCCACGACGCGGCCGAGGTAGCCGTCGCCGACCGGAACGGAGAGGACCTCGCCGGTGCGGCGCACCGTCTGGCCCTCTTCGATGCCACTGAACTCACCGAGGACGACGACACCGATCTCACGGGTGTCGAGGTTCAGCGCGAGACCGAGCGTGCCGTCCTCGAACTTCAGCAGCTCGTTCGCCATGACCGAGGGCAGGCCCTCGACCTTGGCAATACCGTCCATGGCCTCGGTGACCGTGCCGACCTCTTCACGCGAGGCCGCGTCCGGCTGGTACGACTGGACAAAGTCGGCCAGCGCGTCCCGGATCTCCTCCGGACGGATCGTAAGCTCCGCCATCAGGCTTCCCTGCTCTCCTAGTTTGCGATCCTCGGCCCGCCATTGAGGGCCGCAAGTATTCGACTCTCGGCCGGGTCTCTCGAACCGGCCGTACGATTTGCCGGCTCCGGTGGAGCCGGTTCCCGACCGAGGGTCGGATGTGCTTCGGTGCTCAGCCTTCGAGCGACTGGCGAGCGCCTTCGAGGCGGCTCGACACGGTGCCGTCGATGATCTCGTCGCCGATCTGCACCCGGACACCGCCGACGACCTCGGGGTCGACGTCGATGTTCAGGTGGACCTGGCGCCCGTACATCCGGCCCAGAGCACCCGACAGGCGCTCCTTCTGGGCGTCGGACAGCGGCACGGCGGTGGTGACCAGCGCCACCACGCGGCCACGGCGCGAGGCGGCGAGCTTCGAGTAGGACTCCAGGCCCTGCTCCAGGCTACGGCCACGCGGCGCGTTGACGAGAGCGGTGACGAGCCGGACCGTGCCGGCGTTGGCGCGGCCGCCGAGCAGCTTCTTGATCAGCTCGGCCTTCGCGGCGGCACCGGCCTTCGGCTCGGTCAGCGCGGCGCGCAGCTCCTGGGAGCCGCTCACCACCCGGCCGAACCGGAACAGCTCGTCCTCGACGTCGTCCAGGACGCCGGCCTTGTCGGCGGCGATGACCTCGGCGTACGCGGCCAGTTCCTCGGTGGCGTCGACCAGGTCGCGCGCGCCCGACCAGCGGGAGCGGACCAGGCCGGAGACCAGGTCCACGGTCTCGCCGGAGACCTGGCCGGTCAGCAGCGAGGAGACCAGCTGAGCCTTGTCCTGGCCCGACCGGGACGGGTCGGTCAGGACGCGGCGCAGCGACACCTCGCGGTCGAGCACGGCCGTGACGGCGGTGAGCTCCTCGGCGAGCTTGGCCGCGTCCACCGAGGTGGAGTCGGTCAGGCTCTCCAGGTTCTGCCGGCCGGCGGCGAGGGCCTCACGGCTGGCGCCGATCACTTGGCCGCACCCTGAGCAACGGCGGCCTTGGCCTCCAGCTCGTCCAGGAAGCGGTCGATCACGCCGCTCTGCCGCGCCTGGTCCTCGAGGGACTCACCCACGATGCGGGAGGCCAGCTGGGAAGCCAGCGAACCCACGTCCTGGCGCAGGGCGGCGGTCGCCTGCTTCTTGTCGGCCTCGATCTGGGCGTGGCCGGCGGCGACGATGGCCTCGCGCTGGCGCTGGCCCTCCTCGCGCATCTCCGCGAGCTGGGCGGCGCCCTGCTCGCGAGCCTGCTCGACGATCCGAGCGGCCTCGTGACGCGCCTCGGCGAGCTCGGCACGGTACTGCTCAAGCAGGGCCTGGGCCTCGGCCTGAGCGGTCTCGGCCCGCTCCATGCCGCCCTCGATGGCGTCCCGACGCTCCGACAGCACCTTCTCGATGCTGGGGAGGAGCTTCTTGCCGAGGAGACCGAAGACGATGAAGAAGCAGAGCAGGCCGATGACGATCTCGGGCCAGTTGGGGAGGAGAGGGTTCATCTTCTCCTCGGCCGCGAGCTGAGCCGCGATGCTCATATCTGGACCTTCCTCGAAAGGGTCTGCGGCAGGATTACTTGTTGCCGAAGACGAACGGCATGACGATGCCGATGAGGGCGAGCGCCTCGGTCAGCGCGAAGCCGATGAACATGTTGGAGCGGATGAGACCGGCGGCCTCGGGCTGACGGGCCATGGCCTGGACACCGTTACCGAAGATGAGACCGACGCCGATGCCGGGGCCGATGGCGGCGAGGCCGTAGCCGATGGAGGCGACGGAACCGTAGACAGTGCCCTCAGCGAGGAAGCTCATTGCAGTTGTCCTTTGCAAGGTGGTGAACCGGTGGTGATTGGCCACCGGGCGATCCGGGAGGTTGGTTCAGGGTGGGGCCGTGGCCCCCTGGCTCAGTGCGCCTCTTCGAGGGCACCGGCGATGTAGCTGCTGGCCAGCATCACGAAGATGTAGGCCTGCAGGAACTGGACCAGCAGCTCGAAGGCGGTCAGCGCGACGGCGACGACGAACGAGGCCGAGCCGTAGAGCGCGCCCAGGGTCGGGCTGAGCAGGTACCAGGAGGCGACGGAGAACATCACGATCAGCAGGTGGCCGGCGAACATGTTCGCGAAGGCTCGGACCGCGAGCGTGAAGGGGCGCACGAAGATGTTCGAGAAGAACTCGATCGGCACCAGGATGAACATGACCCAGCCGGGGATGCCCGAGGGCCAGCAGAGGTTCTTCATACCGCCGACGAAGCCGTGCTTCTTGAAGGTCAGCGTCATGTAGGTGATCCACACGACGCCGGCCAGACCCGCCGGGAAGGCGATCGCCGCGGTCACCGGGAACTGGGCGAACGGGATGATCGACATGATGTTCATCAGCCAGATGAAGAAGAACATCGAGACGAGCATCGGGACGTACTTCTCGCCCTTCTTGCCGATCGTCTCCAGCACGATGGAGCGCTTGACGAAGTCGTAGCCGATCTCGCCGACCAGCTGCAGCTTGCCGGGGACCAGGCGCGGCTTGGCGAAGGACGCCCAGAAGAAGACGACCACCAGCACTGCGACGATCATCGACAGCAGCATCGGCTTGTTGAAGTAGAAGCTGCCGATCGTGAAGATCGGCTCGAAGTCGAACTCGTTCAGGCCTGGGGCCGGGAAGCCGCAGCCGGCGTCCCCGAAGTGGCAACTGCCTGAGGCGAGGTACGTGAGCTGATCAGCACTCACCACGGACTCCTTCGTCGTGACGCATGGTTACGGCAACCTCGGTGTGTCGGCGTGGCCTGCGGCCACGGAGCGGCACTGGAACTTGATGGGTTTCTCGCGGACCCCGCGCGGCAGCGAGCTGCACCACTGCGGGATCATCGAAGACTGCGCGGATCCGGGGGGCGATCCGTCCACCGATCGGACAGACCTGGCCGCTTCCCGTACTCCGTTGTTGCGACGGACGATAGCAGCCCGTCAGTGCGGCATAAACACCGCCCCCCTCGTTGGGGGGACAGCCGGGCCCCGTCACTGTTGACGCCCCTTGTCCGAAGGCTTGTCCGCCTTGTTTTCGGAGGCGTCGGGGTCGACGTAGAAGGTCTTGGCCTTCAGTGCGCCGCGCACCTGGAAGCCCGTCCAGATCAGGGCGCAGCCCAGCAGCGTGAAGGCGAACGCCTGCCGGTTGAAGAGGTCGGTGTTCTTGAAGACCGCGAGGACGATACCGACCAGCAGGATCTGAGTGGTGTAGACCAGGAGCGCCGCGGCCATCATGATGTGCGGGTTCGACCTGGTCAGCCGGTCGAGCGCGACCTGGCCCGAGCTGAAGAACGCCATCACCAGCAGCGTTCCGAAGAGGGCGCCGAGCAGTCCCTTGCCACCCGCGACGGCAAAGGAGACCACCATGGCGATGATCCCGGCGACCGCAGTGGGAATCGCGGCGCCTCGGAGGATCCGGGCGTCGTTGGACGGCATGTCGGCAACTCCGGCGGCATGTCGATGTGGCAGGGGGACGGGCACAGAACGTGGTGGGTGACACCGGACCGAGGGCCGCCCGCTGGACCGGCCGCTCTGCGGCGAGCCCGTCGAGGGAGACCGGCCAGGGACGGAAGGCATCCACCTGTGAGGTCTTTCGGCGTGTTCTCGGTACTCGTGAACGGTATCACAAACTATTTGATGAGAGCTTTACCATGAATGTGTGGTACCTGTCACACCAACGGCCCAACGGTGCCGCCGTACGGGTGAAGCATCTTGACGGCACGTCAGGCGGCCCGGACGGGCCCTAGCGGTTGCGTCCACCGCCATGACCGCGGCCGCCGGCCGTGGAGTTCTTGGGGAGTTCACCCAGGAGTTCCTTGTCCTTCGCCGACAGCTCGGCCATCGGCGCGGAGGTGGGCGCGGCCACCACGGTGTCGTCCCCGGTGGCCGGCGCGGCACCGCGGGCCGGGCCGCGGCGCCGGTAGCGCGGCGGGACGAAGGCCTGCACGGCGCGCGGCGCGCGCGGGCGGAACCGCGGGGTGAGCAGGACCACCAGGCCGACCAGGCAGAGCCCGGTCAGGGTCAGGATCACCGTGCGGCCGGTGTTGGTCACCGAGAAGGCGACGGTGCCGAAGGCGATCAGCGCGGCCCAGAAGTACATGATCAGCACGGCCCGGCTGTGCGAGTGGCCGACCTGGAGCAGCCGGTGGTGCAGGTGGCGCTTGTCGGCGGCGAACGGCGACTGGCCGGCCCAGGTGCGGCGGACCACGGCGAGCAGCAGGTCGGCCAGCGGCAGCGCGATGACGGTCAGCGGCAGCAGCAGCGGGATGTAGATCGGGACGAGGGCGTGCACGGTGGCGGTCTGCGAACCGGTGGTGCTGGTGATCAGGTCCGGGTCGACGCGGCCGGTGATGGAGATCGCGGCGACGGCCAGCATCAGGCCGAGCATCATCGAGCCGGAGTCGCCCATGAAGATCCGGGCCGGGTGCAGGTTGTGGGCCAGGAAGCCCAGGCACATGCCGATCAGCAGCACGCTGAACAGCACGGCGGGGGCGGCGTCGGTGATCGTGTAGCCGTACCAGAGCCGGTACGAGTACAGGAAGAAGGCCATCGCGGCGATGCAGACCATGCCGCCGGCCAGGCCGTCCAGGCCGTCGATGAAGTTCACCGCGTTGACCATGACGACGACCATGACGACCGAGATGACCATGCCCTGCGTCGGGCTCACCGCGACCGCGCCGACACCGGGCACCGGCAGGGTGATCACGGTGACCCCCTGCCAGACCATCACACCGGCGGCGATCATCTGGCCGCCCAGCTTGACCAGCGCGTCCACGCCCCACTTGTCGTCGAGCACGCCGAGCAACCACATGATCCCGGCGCCGGAGAGCAGCGCGCGGATGTCGGTGCCCTGGGAGAAGACCTTGGACAGGTTGTCCAGCTGGGAGGCGACCAGGATGCCCGCGCAGAGGCCGCCGAACATGGCGATGCCGCCGAGCCGGGGCGTGGGCTCGCGGTGCACGTCGCGGGCGCGCAGCGGCGGCATCGCGCCTGCCGCGATGGCGAACTTCCGGACCGGGCCGGTCAGCAGGTAGGTGACGGCCGCGGTGCAGAACAGCACCAGCAGATACTCACGCACCACTGGCCTCCTGCATCACTGTCCGACGGGTCGGTACCGAAGGTACTCCCGTGCCTGTCCGGGGTTCGAGGTGCGTCGCCACGCCACACACCTTATTGAGTCGGACGCCCGGGACGTGCATCGCGGTTCGCCCTACCGGGTAGGTGGTGCGAATACGCGCCTACCGGCGGCCGGCGAAGGCCCGTGCGAGCTCCCGGACGCGGGCGCCGATCCGCACGTCCGGCCCCCCGCCGAGCAGGCGTCCGACCAGTCCGGCGATCTCGGCCAGTTCGGCCTCGCCCATGCCCTGCGAGGTGACCGTACCGGTGCCGAGCCGGATCCCGGAGGCCTCGGACGGCGGTGCCGGGTCGTACGGCAGGGCGCACTTGCCGAGCATCAGCCCGGCGGCGGCGCAGCGCCGCTCGGCCTCCGCGCCGCTGACCCCGAGCGGGCCGACGTCGGCGGTCACCAGGTGGGTGTCGGTCCCGCCGGTCAGCGGGCGCATGCCGGCCTCCGCGAGCCCCGCGGCCAGGACGCGCGCCCCGGCGACGGTGCGGTGGGCGTAGGCGCGGTACTCGGGGGTCGACGCCTCGGCGAGCGCGACGGCCTTGCCGGCCACCTCGTTCATCGCCCCGCCGCCCTGGCTGAACGGGAACACCGCCCGGTCGATCCGCTCGGCCAGTTCGGCGGTGCAGAGCAGCAGGCCGCCGCGCGGGCCGCGGAGCAGCTTGTGGGTGGCCGCCACGGTGACGTCCGCGTACGGCACCGGGGAGGGCGCCACACCGGCCGCGACCAGGCCGGTGGTCTGCGCGGCGGCGGCGATCAGATAGGCGTCCACCTCGTCGGCGATCTCCCGGAAGGCGGCCCAGTCCGGGTGCCGGGGGTGCGAGATGGAGCCGGCCACGATGGCCTTCGGGCGGTACCGGTGGGCCAGCTCGCGGACCTCGTCGAGGTCGGTCAGGCCGTCCTCGCGGCGCACCCCGTAGCCGACGAAGTCGAACCAGCGGCCGGAGAAGTTGGCGCGCGAGCCGCAGCTGAGGTGGCCGCCGTGCTCCAGCGACATCGCGAGCACCACGTCGCCCGGCCGCAGCAGCGCCGCGTACGTCGCCAGCATCGCCGAAGTGGCCGACCGGGGCTGGACGTTGGCGTGCGGGGCGGTGAACAGGGCGCAGGCCCGGTCGATCGCCAGCAGTTCGGCGGCGTCCGCCAGCGCACAGCCGGTGTGGTGGCGCCGGCCGGGGTAGCCCTCGGCGTACTTGTCGATCAGCGGGCCGCCCAGCGCGGCCAGCACGGCCGGGCTGGTGAGGTTCTCCCCCGCCAGCAGCTGGATGCTCTCGGCCCGCCGCTCGGCCTCGGCGGCGAGCAGGTCGGCCAGCTGCGGGTCCGCCCGGCGCAGCACCTCGGACGCCCACCGGCGCCCCGTCGTCTCGGAGGTTCCGGTCGCGGCATCGGTGACGGTCATGGCGGAGCTCCCGGGCGGCGTGGGACGGGGTTCCTCCAGCGTATGACCGCCCGCCCCGGGCGGCTCGCCGACGCGGTGGGCGTGCACCCGCCCGGGCGCAGCCCGCCTCGGCTACGCCTTCTTCCCGGGGATGCCGGTGAGGGCGGTGACGACCGGGTCCACGGCGTGGAATATCTCCTCGCCGCAGTTGCGGAACATGCCGATCGGGGCACCGTACGGGTCGTGCACCTCGTCGGACTCCGGGCTGGCGGCGAGCAGCCAGCCGCGCAGCGCGGCGGCGGCCCGGACCAGGGCGCGGGCGCGCTCCGTGACGTCGGCCCCGCGGCGCGGGTCGGGCAGGGTGCCCGGGTCTATCGTCCGCACCAGGCGGGTGAACTCCTTCAGGGTGAAGGTGCGCAGCCCGGCCTCGTGCCCCATCGAGATCACCTGGGCACGGTGGTCCAGGGTGGCGGTGAGCACGAGGTCGGCCTCGACCACGTGCTCGTCCAGCAGCTCGCGGCCGGTGAAGCCGCCGCTGTCGGCGCCGTACTCGTCCAGCACCGTGGCGGCGTGCTCCTCCATCGGCGCGCCCTCGTGGCCCCAGGTGCCGGCGCTCTCCACCAGGATCCGCCCGGCCACCCGGGGGCTGAGCCGGGTGTCCAGCTCACGCCGGGTGAGCCGCTCGGCGATCGGCGAGCGGCAGATGTTGCCGGTGCAGACGAAGAGGATCCGGAAGTGGTCCAGCGGCCTGGGGCCCACGCTCAGGTACGGCGATATGCCGGGCCCGGCATGGAGGGAGGCGGCCGTCAACTGCCGGCCTCCAGGTCGGGGACGACCTCCCTCAGCTGCTCGGCGCTGATCGCGCCGGCCCGCAGCAGGACCGGGACCTTGCCCGTGACGTCGACGATGGAGGACGCGGTGGCGTGGTCGGCCGTGCCGCCGTCCAGGTAGACCGAGATGGCGTCGCCGAGCTGCTGCTCGGCCTCGTCGCAGGTGGACGGCGACGGGCCGCCGGTCTTGTTGGCGCTGGAGACGGCGAGCGGGCCGGTGGTGTTCAGCAGCTCGATCGCGACCGGGTGCAGCGGCATCCGGACGGCGACGGTGCCCCGGGTCTCGCCGAGGTCCCAGCGCAGCGAGGGCTGGTGCCGGGCGACCAGGGTGAGCCCGCCCGGCCAGAAGGCGTCGACCAGCTCCCAGGCCTGCTCGGAGAAGTCGGTGACCAGGCCGTGCAGGGTGGTCGGCGAGCCGACCAGGACCGGCGAGGGCATGTTCCGCCCGCGCCCCTTGGCGGCCAGCAGGGCGGCGACGGCGTCCGGCGAGAAGGCGTCCGCACCGACCCCGTACAGCGTGTCGGTGGGCAGCACGACGAGTTCGCCCCGGCGGATGGCCGAGGCGGCCTCGCGCAGGCCGGTGGCGCGGTCCCCGGCGTCGGCACAGTCGTATCGGCGGCTCATCGGTGCGGTCCCCTTCCGGAATGGCTCATGACAGTCACAACACGGCCCTGCGGGCGGTCGTCCCGCACCCGACGGTTCACGACGCCTTCCGGGCGGTCGTGCTGTGTTCGACCGTTCACAACGACGCCCGCCGGGCGGTCGTGAAGCGCGGCCGGTTGTTCAGGTCGCGGTGGTCGGCGGCGTCCGTCCAGCCGCCGTCCTCGTTGAAGATCCACGGCACCTGGCCGCCCTGGGTGTCCGCGTGCTCGATCACCACGGCGCCGCCCGGGCGCAGCAGCCGGGCGGCCACCCGCTCGATGCCGCGGATGGTGTCCAGCCCGTCCTCGCCGGAGAACAGCGACATCTGCGGGTCGTGGTCACGGGCCTCCGGCGCGACGTACTCCCACTCGGTGAGCGGGATGTACGGCGGGTTGGAGATCACCAGGTCGAAGCGGCCGTCCCAGGAGCGGTCGTCCTCGAAGGCCTTGGTGGCGTCGCCGGCGTGCAGGGTGACCCGGGCCCGGTCGGAGCTGGCCTCGATGTTGCGGCGGGTGTACCGCAGCGCGCCCTCGTCCAGCTCGAAGGCGTGCACGGTGGAGCGCGGCAGCTCCTGGGCGAGGGCCAGCGCGATGGCCCCGGAGCCGGAGCAGAGGTCGACCACCAGCGGCTCGGCGACGTCCATGTCGCGGACGGCGTCTATGGCCCACTCGACGACCGACTCGGTCTCCGGGCGGGGCACGAAGACCCCGGGGCCGACCTCCAGCTCGAGGTAGCGGAAGAACGCCCGGCCGGTGATGTGCTGGAGCGGCTCGCGCGCCTCGCGGCGGGAGACGGCCTCCCAGTAGCGGGCGTCGAAGTCGGCGTCCTTCACGGTGTGCAGCTGGCTGCGCTTGACGTTGTGGACGTGTGCGGCGAGCTCCTCCGCGTCGAAGCGCGGCGACGGCACACCGGCCGCGGCCAACCGCTGGGTGGCCTGGGCCACCTCGGCGAGCAGCAGGTTCACGTACGACCTCTTGTTTCTGCGCTGCGGCTTCTCTAGTGCGTCTGCGGGGTGCGTCTGCGGGCCGGGCGCGGGTGTCAGGCCTGCTGGGCCGCGGCGAGCTTGGCCGCCGCGTCCGCGTCCACGCAGGACTGGATCACCGCGTTCAGGTCGCCGTCCAGGACCTGGTCCAGGTTGTACGACTTGAAGCCCGTGCGGTGGTCCGAGATGCGGTTCTCGGGGTAGTTGTACGTGCGGATCCGCTCGGAGCGGTCGACCGTGCGGACCTGGCTGCGGCGTGCGTCCGAGGCCTCCCGCTCGGCCTCCTCCTGCGCGGCGGCCAGCAGCCGCGAACGCAGGATGCGCATCGCCTGCTCCTTGTTCTGCAGCTGGCTCTTCTCGTTCTGGCAGGAGGCCACGATACCGGTCGGCAGATGGGTGATCCGGACCGCCGAGTCGGTGGTGTTGACGGACTGGCCGCCGGGGCCGGAGGACCGGTAGACGTCGATCCGCAGGTCGTTGGCGACGATCTCGACCTCGACCTCCTCGGCCTCGGGGGTGACCAGCACGCCGGCCGCGGAGGTGTGGATGCGGCCCTGCGACTCGGTGGCGGGGACGCGCTGCACGCGGTGCACGCCGCCCTCGTACTTCAGCCGGGCCCAGACGCCCTGGCCGGGCTCGGTACTGCCCTTGGTCTTCACGGCCACCGAGACGTCCTTGTAGCCGCCGAGGTCGGACTCGTTGGAGTCGATGATCTCGGTCTTCCAGCCGATCCGCTCCGCGAAGCGCAGGTACATCCGGAGCAGGTCGCCGGCGAACAGCGCGGACTCCTCGCCGCCCTCGCCCGCCTTGATCTCCAGGATGACGTCCTTGTCGTCGCTCGGGTCGCGCGGGACGAGGAGCAGGCGCAGCTCCTCGGTCAGCTCCTCGCGGCGGGCCTCGGAGTCCTTCACCTCGGCGAGGAACTCCGGATCCTCGGCGGCGAGTTCGCGCGCGGCATCGATGTCGTCGCCGGCCTGCCGCCACTCCCGGTAGACCCGGGTGATCGGGGTCAGCTCGGCGTACCGCTTGGCCAGCTTGCGGGCGTTGGCCTGGTCGGCGTGGACGGTCGGGTCGGCCAGCCTCGTCTCGAGGTCGGCGTGCTCGACGAGGAGCTCTTCGACTGCCTCGAACATGGGGTGGCCTTCTTCCCGTGGGTAGCGGTGGTGGTGGGGGTCGCGTGGCGCGCGGGCGCCGGGAGATGCGAACGGCGCCGGTCCCCAAGCGCCCCCGGAACGAGTACGGGGGCACCGGGAACCGGCGCCGAGGGAGCGCTAGGCCTTCGCGCTGTGCTGCTTGCCGAAGCGGGCCTCGAAGCGGGCCACGCGGCCACCGGTGTCGAGGATCTTCTGCTTGCCGGTGTAGAACGGGTGGCACTGCGAGCAGACCTCGGCGCGGATCTCGCCACTGGTCTCGGTCGAGCGGGTGGTGAACTCGTTGCCGCAGGTGCAGGTCACACGGGTGACCACGTACTCGGGGTGAACGTTGGGCTTCAAGGGGTTCTCCTAGTGATTCGGGAGGGCACCGGGTCGGCGACTGGAGTGCCGCACGTGAACCGGGACCGACGGACCAGTCTGCCAGGACCGGCCGCTTCTTCCCAAACCGGGTGGTGTCCCGGGATATTCCGGGTCGCGCTCAGCGGCTCGCGGTGGCCCCGGCCGGGGGCCTCGCCGCGGTGGCCGGTGCGCTCGCCGGGGCGCTCTCCGGGGCGCGCGTCACGGCCCTGGCGGAGGCCGTGGGGCCCGCCTGGGCGGGGTTCTCCGGCTGTGCCGCCAGCACGTCCTCCGGCAGCCGCTGGTCGGCCTTGAGGGCCGCCCAGACCCGGTCGGCCTGCGGCTGCTGCGGGACCACGCGGTTGGGGTCGCCGGGGGCCGTCACGACCGGCAGGGTGACCATCGAGAGCTGGTCCGGGCCGATCCCCTTGAGCTCCTGGGCCAGGCCGACCAGGGAGTTCACCGAGGCCAGCGCCGAGTCGGTGGTGATGGAGCGGGTCAGGGTGTCGCCGACCGACCAGAGCCTGGCCGGGTTGCCGAAGAGCCCCAGCCCGCCGGTCTGCTGCAGCAGCGACTTCACCATCTGCTTCTGCAGTTCGATCCGGCCGAGGTCGCTGCCGTCGCCGACCCCGTGCCGGGTGCGGACGAAGGCCAGCGCCTGCTTCCCGTCGAGGTGGTGCTCGCCGGCCGCGAGGTCCAGCCCGCTGTCCTGGTCGTGGATCGGCACCGTGGTGGTCACGGTGGCGCCGCCCAGCGCGTCCACGACCCGGGCGAAGCCCTCGAAGTCGATCTCGACGTAGTGGTCCATCCGCAGCCCGGTGAGCAGCTCGGTGGTCTTGACCGCACACGCGGCGCCACCGGTCTCGTACGCGCTGTTGTACATCGCGCGCTTGGCCACCGGGGTCGGCAGGCCCTTCGCGTCGGTGCACTCGGGCCGGGTGACCAGGGTGTCGCGGGGTATCGAGACCACCTCGGCCCGCGAGTGGTCCTGGTTGACGTGCACCACCATCGCGGTGTCCGAGCGGGCCGTCTCGCCGGTGTCGCCGCCGGCCAGCCGGCCGTTCAGCCCGTTCCGCGAATCCGAGCCCAGGACCAGGACGTTGAACGAGCCGTCGGTGGCGGAGGGCGGCCGGGCGGTGCCGAGCCGGGCGTCGATGTCGACGCTCTTGATGTTGCCGTTGAGCTTGAAGTACGCGTAGCCGGCCGCCCCGGCGCCGAGGACGACGAGCGCGGCGACCGCACACGCGGCCGCGCGCAGGACCCTGCGGCGGCGACTCGGAACCCTCGTGTGCTCGACCATACGATCCAGAGTAAATCGGACAACATGATCCAAAGACCTTGAAATGTCCCGACTCTGGAACAAGTGCCCGGAAAACGCCGGAACCCCGGTCCGCTCGCGCGAACCGGGGTTCCGTGCCGGTGAGTTGCCCCGTTACGGTCAGTCGCCGGACCCGGGGGTCGTCTTGGCGATCTGCATCAGGAACTCGGCGTTGGACTTGGTCTGCTTCATCTTGTCCAGCAGCAGCTCGATCGCCTGCTGCGAGTCGAGCGCGTGCAGCACCCGGCGGAGCTTCCAGACGATGGCCAACTCCTCGTTGCCCAGCAGGATCTCCTCCTTGCGAGTGCTCGAGGCGTCGACGTCGACGGCCGGGAAGATGCGCTTGTCCGAGAGCTTCCGGTCGAGCTTGAGCTCCATGTTGCCGGTGCCCTTGAACTCCTCGAAGATCACCTCGTCCATGCGCGAGCCGGTCTCGACCAGCGCGGTGGCCAGGATGGTCAGCGAGCCGCCGTTCTCGATGTTGCGCGCGGCACCGAAGAACTTCTTCGGCGGGTACAGCGCGGTCGAGTCGACACCACCGGACAGGATGCGGCCGGAGGCCGGCGCCGCCAGGTTGTAGGCGCGGCCGAGGCGGGTGATCGAGTCCAGCAGGATCACCACGTCGTGGCCCAGCTCCACCAGGCGCTTGGCGCGCTCGATGGCCAGCTCCGCGACGGTGGTGTGGTCCTCCGCCGGGCGGTCGAAGGTCGAGGAGATGACCTCGCCCTTCACCGACCGCTGCATGTCGGTGACCTCCTCCGGACGCTCGTCGACCAGGACGACCATCAGGTGGCACTCGGGGTTGTTGTGGGTGATCGCGTTGGCGACCGCCTGCAGCACCATCGTCTTACCGGTCTTCGGCGGCGCGACGATCAGACCGCGCTGGCCCTTGCCGATCGGCGACACCAGGTCGATGATCCGGGTGGTCAGCACGCCCGGGTCGGTCTCCAGGCGCAGCCGCTCCTGCGGGTACAGCGGGGTCAGCTTGTTGAACTCGGGGCGGCCGCGGCCGCTCTCCGGGTCCATGCCGTTGACCGAGTCCAGCCGCACCATGGCGTTGAACTTCTCGCGGCGCTCGCCGTCGCGCGGCTGGCGCACCGCACCGGTGATCGCGTCACCCTTGCGCAGGCCGTTCTTTCGGACCTGGGCGAGCGAGACGTAGACGTCGTTCTGGCCCGGCAGGTAGCCGGAGGTGCGCACGAACGCGTAGTTGTCGAGGATGTCGAGGATGCCCGCGACCGGGATCAGGACGTCGTCCTCGCCGACCTGCGGCTCGGCCACGCCGGCCTCGAAGCCCTCGCGGCGGCCACGACCCCGGCGGTCGCGGTAGCGGCCCCGGCGGCCACGGCGGCCGTCGCCGAACTCGTCGTCCTCGTAGCCGCCCTGCTGCGCCTGCGGCTGGGCCTGCTGGCCGCTCTGGCGGGCCTGCTGGCCGTCGGCCTGGCCGCCCTGCTGCTGCCCGCCCTGGCGGTCGGTACGGTCGGCGCGGTCCCGGCGGTTGCGGCGGTCGCGACGCGACTCGCGGCCGTCGCCCTCCTGGGCGGCCTGGGTCTCGCCGGCCTCCGGACGGCCCTCGCGCTCGCCGCCCTCGCGGCGGTCACGGCGGTCGCGGCGGTCGCGGCGGGTCTCGGTGCGGCCCTCCTCGCGGCCCTCGACCGCCGAGAAGGCCGCCGCGGAGCTGAAGCTCAACGCCGGCGAGGTGGCCGTCGCCTCCACCGGCCAG
>NZ_JBEYVJ010000071.1:0-29959 GCF_040643935.1 Kitasatospora sp. NPDC047058
GTGGTGTCCATCTTGTCGAGGATGAAGTTGGTGGTGCCGTTGACGATCCCGAGCACCCGGTTGACCTTGTCGCCGGCCAGCGACTCGCGCAGCGGTGCAGGGCCGGCACCCGACGCCCCCCTCCGCGCTTACCGGTAGCGGTAGCGGATCCGGCCGCGGGTGAGGTCGTAGGGGCTGAGTTCCACGAGCACCCGGTCCTCCGGGAGGATCTTGATGTAGTTCTTGCGGATCTTGCCGCTGATGTGGGCGAGCACGGTGTGCCCGTTCCGGAGCTCCACCTTGAAGGTGGCGTTGCGCAGGCACTCGGTGACGGTGCCTTCGACTTCTATGGCCCCTGCTGTTTTGGTCATGATCTCTCACTTCTCCGTTCGGTGACGGTGTGGTCGGTAGGAATGCGTCTGTGGTCGTCGGAGCGGCTTTCGTCGCTCCTGTTTCGGGCGTGGCACGGTCGGACCGGCCCGGCCGCCCGGAGCGGTGTGGCGGGGTCTCAGCGCCGGACGAGCTCCAGAATGCTGCCCGCGCGGCGGGCTCCGATGCCCTCGAACAGGGCGGTGGCCGCCGCGTTGGACTCGTTCACCTCGGCCCACGCCGACTCGGTCCCGGACTGGTGGAGCGATCCCAGCACGTGGGCCAGCAACGCCCGGGCGATGCCGTGGCGGTGCCGGTCGGCGCGGACGGCGATCAGGCCGATCCGCGGCTGCCGGGTGAGCGGAGCCACCCGGACGAGTCCCACGTACCGTTCCGCCTGCCGCGCCACCGCGTACTTCGACGGGTAGAGCACGGTGGTCCCGGTCGGGCGCGGCAGCACCTCGGCCGGCATCGTCTGCCAGCCGACGGTGGCCTCGACCTCCTCGCGGATGCTGCGGTCCAGATCCCGCAGCGGGCCCTCCTCCGCCTCACCGGCGGGCACGATCGTCACCCCCGACGGGGGTCGGACCGCGCCGAGCCCGGTGACCTGCGGGTCGGTGGGCACGAGGTAGCCCCACTCGCGGCGTTCGGCCGTGAAGCCGGCCCGCTTCCAGGCGGACGTCGAGTCGTGGTCGGCCTCGTCGGCCACGGTGTACAGCGGGGTCGGAAGGTCCGCGCGCCGCCCGGGGCCCGGGCGGTGCACGGGGGCACGCTGGCGGTGTACGGCGGGGCGCTCGCCCTGCTGGCCCTGGCGGTCGGGGCGGTGGCGGTGCGCGGAGTCGCCGAACCCGGGGTCGCCCTGGCCTTCACGGTGCTGATCGCGCTCGGCGAATGCGTCCGGATCACCCTTCCGGGCGACCGCGAGCAGGCGCCGATCGGGGCGGCCGGCGCGCTCGCGTACGCGCTGCTCGGGCCGCTGCGCGGGCTGCCGACGGCGCACGGGGTGCTCCAGGTGGTCGCGGTGACCGGGGTGGGCCTGCTGCTCGCCCTGCTGTCGGCGTCGCTGCTGCCGCGCAGCGCCCGGGGGCACCGGTCCGCGCCCTGGCGGGACCGGGCCCGGCGGGACGGCGCCGCCCGGCGGCTGCTCGGCGCGGGCTTCGCGGCGGCGGTCTTCCAGCCGCTCTACAACAGCGGCCTGGTCGACCGGATCTCACCGGACGGCCCCGCGTACGGGGTGTTCCTGACCCTGGTGGCCGCGCTGGCCGCGCTCTGCGACGCCACCCTGGCGGCGGTGCTGCGGCGGGACCGGAGCGGGCGGCGGTTCCCGGCGGCCCTGGAGGACGAGCTGCGCTCGCTGTTCGGGATCGGCTCGGCGATCACCGCCACCGGGCTGCTGGTCAGCCTGGCCGCGGGCGAGGTGGGGCTCTGGGCGCTGCCGCTGTTCTGCGCGCCGCTGCTGCTGGCCCAGGTGTCGTTCCGGCGGGCCGGCGCCATCCGGGCGACCACCGGGCAGACCATCGCCAGCCTGGCCCGGGCCACCGAGGTGGCCGGCTACACCCCGCCCGGCCACGCCCGCCGGGTCGCCGACACGGCGTGCGCGGTCGGCCGCGAGCTGGGGCTGGGCACCCGTGAGCTCGCCCTGCTGGAGTACGCGGCGCTGATGCACGACATCGGGCAGCTGTCGCTGGTCGAGCCGGTGCCGGACGGCGCGACCGAGCTGCTGCCGGACGAGGAGCAGCAGCGGATCGCCCGGCTGGGCAGCGAGGTGATCCGGCGGACCGGGGTGCCGCGGCAGGTGGCCGAGCAGGTCGCCCGGCTGGCGGACCCCTGCACCGGGCGCCCGGACGAGGACGAGCGGGCGGTGCCGCTGGCGGCCCGGATCATCCGGGTGGCGAACGCGCACGACGACCTGCTGACGGCCGCCCGCGGGCGCGGGGTGGGCGAGGCGGTCGGGCGGCTGGAGGTACTGGAGCTGCTCCGGCTGGGGCGGGGCCGGGTCTACGACGCCCGGGTGGTCGACGCACTCGTCCGGGTCCGGGGGTAGTGCGGGGCGTTCCGGGCGCGGGGGCGGTGCCCAGGGGTCCCCGTCCGCGGCGGCAGGGGAGACCGGCGGGCCCGTTGGGGTTGAGGCCGGGCGGCGGGGCGGGCAGGCTGGGTAGGGGCGGGGGCCGGTGGCGGGGGCAACCGCGGCGGTGGGGAGCGCAGGCGGCGGCGGGCGTGGTTGGATGCGGTCGTAGCGCGGAACACCGACCCGGAGCACCGGGGCCCGTGACGCGGGAGCGGATGCGGACTTGAGCGGACGACGACGGCAGGGACGAACGTGAGGATCTTCCACCGGGCACGGCACCGGCCGTCCGCCACCTGGCGGCAGACGACCGACCGGGCTTTCACGCTGATCGGCGACGGCCGGTACGAGGACGCGGGTGCCCTGCTGGTGATGGCCGCCGACCTCGAACCGTGGCTGTCCGACTCGTGGTTCAACCTGGCCCTCCTGCACAAGTTCCGGCGGGACTGGGAGCAGGCGCGGGCGGCCGGGCTGCGCGCGGTCGCGCTGCTGGACCGCGAGCAGGGCGCACCGGACTGGTGGAACCTGGGGATCACCGCGACGGCGCTGCAGGACTGGCCGCTGGCCCGCCGCGCCTGGCAGGCGTACGGGCTGAAGCTGCCCGGCGGGCCCGGCGCGCAGCCGGACGGCCCGGTGAGCCTGGACCTGGGGACGACGCCGGTGCGGCTGTCGCCGGACGGCGAGTCCGAGGTGGTCTGGGGCCGGCGGCTGGACCCGGCCCGGATCGAGGTGCTGTCCATCCCGCTGCCGTCCTCCGGCAGACGCTGGGGCGAGGTGGTGCTGCACGACGGCGCCCCGCACGGCGAGCGGGTGACGGACGGTGTGGCGTACCCGGTGTTCGACGAGATCGAGCTGTGGGCGCCGTCCCCCGTCCCGACCTACGTGGTGCTGCTGCAGGCGGCCACGGCCGGTGACCGGGACGCGCTGGAGCGGCTGGTCGCGGAGGCGGGGTACGCGGCGGAGGACTGGACGTCCTCGGTGCGGCTGCTCTGCCGGGCCTGTTCGGAGAGCCGGATGGCCTCGGACGACGGCCACACCGCGCACCACGACCCGCACGACGACGGGGACGCCGCCCACCCGGGGCACCTGAGCCACCTGAGCCAGGGCGCGGGCGGGATGTCCTGGCTGGTCGAGCGGGAGTGCGGGATCGCGGCCCCGGCCGATCTGGTCCGCACGCTGCTGGACCGCTGGGTGGTGGGCTCCCCGGGCACCCGGGCTTACCGGGATCTCGAAGAAGTCTGCTGAGTACCCTGGTGAGGTACGCGTAGACCTATGGAAGCGGAAGACATGGCGGAGCAGGCCGAGCAGCACGACCACGAGCACGAGCACGACGTGGAGGGGGCGGCGCCCGAGGCCCCCGTGAAGGTGGTCGGTGAGGAGCCGGACCTCTCCAAGGGCACTGCGCGCCCGATCACCGTGTTCGGCAACCCCGTCCTGCACCGCGAGGTCAAGGACGTCACCGCGTTCGACGGTGAGCTGTCCGCGCTGATCGACGACATGTTCCAGTCGATGTACGCGGCCGAGGGCGTGGGTCTGGCCGCCAACCAGATCGGCGTGGACCTCAAGGTCTTCGTCTACGACTGCCCGGACGACGAGGGCGTGCGCCACATCGGCCACGTGATCAACCCGGTGCTGGAGGACTTCCCGAAGGACCGCCGGCGGGTGCTGGACGACGGCAACGAGGGCTGCCTGTCGGTGCCGACCGCGTACGCCGAGCTGCCGCGCCCGGAGTACGCCGCGGTGACCGGTGTGGACAAGGACGGCACGGCGATCCGGGTCGAGGGCACCGGCTTCTTCGCCCGCTGCCTGCAGCACGAGACCGACCACCTGTACGGCACCCTCTACATCGACAAGCTGTCGAAGCGGGACCGCAAGGACGCCCTGCGGCAGATGGCCGAGGGGACGCCGCGGTACGCGACCGTGCCGAACGAGTAACGCCGGCCGGACGTCAGCAGGCAGGGCCGGTACGGGCTTTCCGTACCGGCCCTGCGTGTTCCGGTCACACCGCCGGGACGAGGAGCCACTCCGGGCCGTAGGTGAAGCGGGGGTCGGCGGGGAGCTTGACGCCGTTGATCTGCTGGGCCGCGCGGCGCATCTGGCCCATCAGGCCGATGGCCGGGCCGATCGAGTCCGGCCCGTCGGCGCCCCAGGCCCCCTCCAGGGCGCGCAGCATGTCGCTGTAGTGCTGGTTGAAGGCGTGCAGGAGACCGGCGGTGGTCGCATCGGGCTCGTTGCCGGGGGAGTCGGCCCAGCCGCCCGCGGGGACCCGGGCCACCGGGGAGGTGTCCGGCAGCGGCAGGTCGGGGCCGGCGAACTCGAACTTCCCCGTCTGGTCGTCGAAGATCAGCTTCTTGCCGACCGCGATCTCCTTGAAGGCGTAGTAGTGGGCGAGCTCGCCCGGGGAGCCGGGGAAGGGGTTCACCGGGGAGGCCGTGGTGCCCTCACCCTGCTCCTGGATGACGGTGAGCGCCTGCAGCACGTCGTCGATGGTGTTCATCGGCACGATGTCGTTGCCGGCGCCGTGGCTCGATCCGAGCGGGAAGCTCACCTGCCGCTGCCCGGTGAGCAGGTGGGCGAAGGTCGGGAAGACGTTGGCGATCCGCTGGTAGAAGGCGCCGATGGTGTTGCCGTCAGCGGCGAAGGCGAGCGGGCTGTCCGGCTTCTCGATCTCGGCGAAGAGGGTGGCCGAGTCGCGGGTGAGCCCGCTGAGGAAGACCTCCAGGCCGGGGTTGACGCCGCCCGGGAGCGGGCCGGGGTACTTCGGGACGGCCTTCGGGTCGGTGAGGACGACGGTGCCGCCGATGCTGGTGAGCATGTTGCAGACGAGACCGAAGTGCGACATCTCGTCGAAGACGATCTCGCGGATGGTGTGGCGTACCGGCTTGCTGTTGTCCGGGTCGGTGATCGACCAGAGGGCGGTGGCGTAGGGCGGGACGGTGGAGAGCTCCAGCAGGATCGCGTGCTGGAGCGCGTCCTTGAGCTCCTGCTCGGTCCACTCGTCCTCGGCGATGCTCATGAGCTGGACGATGCCGTCGCCCTCGTAGTCCAGGACCGCGGTCATGGGTACCCCTTTCGTTCGGCTGTGCGCCGGACCGTACTCGGGGGTGGATCGCGTGCAGACATCTGGCGTCGGTGTGGCACGGGCGTTCACCCGGATGGGCGAGGCGGTCGGCAGGTCAGTCGAGGAAGACCGGGCCGGGAGGCGGTCAGCGAGAGCGGTGACGGCCAAGCGCCGGACAGTGCTGCGCCCCCGGCGCTTGTTTCCAAGGCCGGGGGCGCTGGGGCTCAGCTGTACGTCGGGAGAACCCTGTAGCACCAGGTGTTGTCGCTATCCGCGCGCCCGGCCCGCTTCGAGTCCAGGTAGATCATTTCCATCAGCTTGGTACCGGTGGCGGGGCCGACGACCCCGTCCGGGTCCAGGTGCCAGTAGGACTGGAACGCCTTGAGCGCCTTCAGGGTGCTGGGGCCGAATTGGCCGTCCGGGTACGTGTAAATGGTGCTGTTGTCCATCGAGTCGATCCCGAGCTGGACGCAGAGCGCCCGGTCGCCCGTCTCCCCGTAGCGGATGTACCCTGCGCCAGGCAACGCGGACGCGGGGCTGGAGGTGGCAAGCAGGCTCGCCACGGCGACCGCGCCGACGGTCGTGGCCACACGGGCGCGGCGGCCCAAACGGAACTTCATGAAGTCCCCCCTCTTCTTGTGAGGCTCACCCGTCCCGCGGGGTGGGTGAGCCTGATCCGGTGAGCGCAACGATTTCCCACGTCTCCGGGGGAGACAACCCGTCTCCGTTTCACCCGGTCGATCCGCTACGTCCCATGCCGCTGACCTGCAATGTGAGAGGTCGGTCGGGCCCAGGTTGAGACATCCCACGGCCCTCGTCGCCCTGGCCCGCCTAACGTGGCGGCTTCTCCTCGCGGGCGCGGGTGTTGCCGCCTGGGGCCTGCGGCACTGTACCGAGGGTCGCGCACGACTCACCGTCGTTGCCCCCGCCCTGGTTGTCGCCGCACGCGTCGAGAAGAGGAAATCGGTCCGGCCGCTCCCGTCCGGCGTGAACGCCGGGCGGGGGCGGGGACGTTCAGGGGTGGTGAGTGGTGAGGGTGATCGGGTGGGCGGTCCAGTCGGTGAGCTCGCCGACGTAGAGGGTGATGCTCCAGTGGCCGCCCCGGGCGAGGCAGTCGGCGACCCCGTCGCCGCTGTCGGGGCCGATGCAGGAGCGGACGAAGTCGCGGTGGGCCTCGCGGACGGGGAGTTCGCGGACGTGCTCCCAGAGGACGGGGAGGGCGAGGTCGAGGCCGGGGAAATCGGCGGGCGGCATGATGCCGGTGATCTCGGCCCGGACGGCGCTCATGCGGCGGCCGCCTCGGGGGAGATGTGGCACCAGACGAACTTGCCGATGCCGCCCCGGCGCGGGCAGGAGCCCCAGCTCTGCGCCAACTCGTGGACGAGGAGCAGCCCTCGGCCGGCCTCGTCGGAGTCCATGGCGTCGCGGAGGGCCGGCGTCCTGCTGTCGGCGTCGTGCACCTCGATGCGGAGGAGGCCACAGACGAGGCGGAAACGGATCTGGATGAGGCGGCCGCGGGCCGTACGGGCGTGCTGGATGGCGTTGGTGACCAGCTCGGAGAGCAGCAACTCGCCGGTGGGGAGCAGGTTTTCGCTGTCCGGGTGGTCGGCGAGGAAGCAGCGGAGCTCCTGACGGGCCGCCCCGGGGGACTTCCGGTGCCGGGGGAGCCAACAGGCGTGCTCGGTGGGGGCGGGGGAGAGGGGGAGGGTTTTGCGCATGGCGAGGCCACCTCTGGAGTGTGCAGGTGAGAGCGCTGGAGAGGGCATGGGAATGCCCGGGTGAAGAGCCCGCCATGATCACTGTGTGTGGCGCGGCCCACTACTCCAGGTAGCATGCACCTGCACTGCTGCCACTTGCAACCGAAACGAATGCAACGATGCAGATTCAGGGTCGCTGGATTGACGCGTCGTCACGAGGCAGACTGGGGCTCGTCAGGGAGAGGACTTCTGCATGGCGGATGAACTGAGGCCGACCGTCCGTGCTCGCCGACTGGGCTCGGAGCTTCGCCGTCTGCGCGAAGCGGTGGGCAGGGGTACCGAAGATGCGGCGCAAGCCCTTGCCTGTTCCCGCGCCAAGATCAGCCGCATAGAGACCGGGGCATCGGGAGTTCGCCGGCTGGACCTTGGGATCTTGCTGGATCTGTACGGGGTGTCTGGCAAGGAACGCGACGCTCTCGAAGAGCTGTCCAGGGAGAGCAGGAAGCGCGGCTGGTGGCACGACTACGGTGACACGATCCCATCGGCCTATGTCGACGTGCTCGGACTCGAAGACGATGCGCGGTACATCCGCATGTGGCAGACCATGGTTGTGCCGGGCTTGCTGCAGACGAGGCGCTATGCCCGGGCACTGCTCGAAGCCAATCCTGCAGCTGTGCGGCCGGAGCGCATTGATCAGCTGGTCGAGATTCGGATGGAGCGGAAGGAAGTTCTCGCGAAGCCGGATCCGGCCCGCTTCTGGGCGATCATCTGGGAGCCTGCTCTCAGGTGCCCGGTGGGAGGTGCGGAGGTCCACAGGGAGCAGCTGATGCACCTGACAGAGATGGCGCAGCTTCCCAATGTCACTCTGCAGGTGGTGCCACTGGATGTCGGCGCAACCGCGGGCGCGTGCGGCGCCTTTGTGATGTACGGCTTCTCCGACTCGCCAACTCCCGGCGCGGTGTTTCTGGAGACGCTGACGAGCAGTCATTACCTGGAGCAACAGGGCGAGCTGGACGGCTACGGTCTGGTCTTCGAGTACTTGCGATCGACTGCTCTGGAGCCGATGAAGTCGCTGGATATGATCGCGGCCATTGCGGCGGCGACATGACGACAAGACTAGAAGAGGTGTGAGCACATGACTGTGCCGGAGAGTGCCGCTCGGGATTGGTACAAGAGCAGCTACAGCGCCCAGGCGAACGAGTGTGTCGAGACCCGGCGGTGGGCACCGCGTGGAATGGCAGTCCGTGACTCGAAGGATCCTGCAGGGCCTGTGCTGACGTTTCCGGCAGATTCCTGGGCGGCCTTCGTCGGTGCGGTCAAGGCGGGAGAGCTTCCGGGCGTATAGGTGCGGTGGGAGCTGTTCTCACCAGGCAGTGGAGAGGCGGAGCATGCTCGTAGCGGATCTCACAAATGTCTCGTGGCGCAAGAGCAGTTACAGCGGGCAAGGCGGTGACTGTGTCGAAGTGGCCGGTTGCGGTCGGGCCTACGTCGTCGGGGCCAACTGGCGCAAGGCGTCCTACTCGGGCGCGCAGAGCGAGTGCGTCGAGGTGGCTGTTGGCGTGCCCTGTGTCGTGCCAGTCCGTGACTCGAAGGACCCGGGTGGGCCGGCACTGCTCTTTCCGGCCGATGCTTGGTCTTCCTTCGTTGCCGCGGTCAAGATCGGCGAGTTTCCGGCCTCCTGAAACAACAGAGGTGCCCCGCACGGGCTGTGGCCGTGCGGGGCAGTGTCGTTCCCTCGTCCCCGCTACCTGAGGGCTGACGCGATGGCTTCCGTCCATGCTGTGGTGGTGCGGCGGGCCAGGTGGGTGGTGGGGGCGTAGCCCTCGAAGAGGTGGAATGCGCCGGGGACCAGGTGGAGTTCGGTGTGGACGTCGGCCGCGATGAGGCGGTGGGCGTAGGCGAGGGCCTCGTCGCGGAGGGCGTCGGCCTGGCAGACCTCCAGGTACGCGGGCGGAAGGCCGGTGAGGTCCTCGGCGCGGGCGGGGGCGGCGTACGGGGTGGCGGCTCCGGAGTCCAGGTAGAGCTTCCACATGCCACGGACGACCCGGCCGTCCACAATGCGGTCGTCGACGCACTCGTCCACCGAGGGCTGCTCGCAGCGGTCGTCGAGAGCGGGCACGAGCAACAGTTGGAATGCTAGGGCCGGGCCGCCGCGGTCGCGGGTGGCGAGGGCGACGGCTGCGGCGAGCGTGCCGCCGGCGGAGCGGCCGGCGACGGCGAGGCGGGCGGGGTCGATTCCGAGGTCGTCGGCGTGGCCGGCGGTCCACAGCAGGGCCGCGTAGCAGTCGTCGAAGGCGGCCGGGTACGGGTGCTCGGGGGCGAGCCGGTAGTCGACCGAGACGACCACCGCCCCTGCGGCCAGGCAGAGGTCGCGGCAGTTGCCGTCGCCGGTGTCGAGGTCGCCGGAGATGAAGGCGCCGCCGTGGAAGTACAGGACCCCCGGGCGCGGGCCGGGCCGGGCGTCGGTGGGCCGGTAGATCCGGACGGTGAGGTCGCCCGCAGGTCCCGGGACCGTGGTGTGGCCGACGGCGATGCGCGGATCGTCAGTTGGGGGTTTCGCGGCCAGCAGCGAGCGTAGGTACATCCTGGTGGCCGCCGGGTCCGCGAGCGGGTCGAAGGGCGGAACGTGGTTCAGGGCGTCGGCTATCTCGGGGTGCAGGCGTATCACGATTCTCCACGGTCTCATTGATATGGTCGCAGCGCGATGACGCTAAGGTCTCATTGATACGGTGTCAATTTGACGATGAGGAGAGGCGGGGTGCCATGGCGAAGGAGCTGACGCCGTCCCAGCTGGTCGTGCTCGGCCTGATTTCCCGGCACGGTCCGATGACGCCCTACGAGCTGAAAGCCAAGGTCGAGGGGTCGGTGAGCCGCTACTGGCCGATTCCGCACGCCCAGCTCTACCGCGACCCGCCCCGGCTGGCCGAGCTGGGCCTTCTGCGCGAGGAGGCGGAGGAACACGGGCGCCGACGCCGGGTGTTCCACCTCACCGACGCCGGCCGTGCGGCGCTGCGGGACTGGCTCGCCGACCCCGCCACGCCCGAACCGGAGACCCGGAACCCCGCCCTGCTCAAGCTGACCTTCGCCGACCTGGGCGCGCCGGGTCAGGTCGCGGCGTTGGCCGTGGCCCAGGCGGCGCAGCACCGGCAATGGCGCGACACCTACCGGGACCTTCGCGCCGGCCTGGACCCGGCGGCGCCGGACACCCCGGCCCGGGCCCGGCTGATCACGCTCGGCATCGCGCACGAGCAGAGCTACGTCGCGTTCTGGGAGGCGCTGGCGGCCGACCCGGACGGGATCGGCGAGCCGGAGGCACCGCCGGAGGGCTGATCGAGAACAGCGCTGCCCCGCACGGCTCGGCCGTGCGGGGCAGCGCTGTTGCGTCTTCTCTTTAGAAGTCGTCGTCGAAGGCGACCGAGCCCTCGACGGCGACCTGGTACGCGGACACCCGGCGCTCGAAGAAGTTGGTCAGCTCCTGGACGTTCTGGAGCTCCATGAAGCCGAACGGGTTGGTCGACCCGTACCGGATCGGCATGCCGAGGCGGGCGAGGCGCTGGTCGGCCACGGCCTGGAGGTACTCGCGCATCGAGGCGGTGTTCATGCCCGGGAGGCCGTCACCGCACAGGTCCTGGGCGAACTGGAGCTCGGCCTCGACGGCCTCCTCCAGCATCTCCGTGACCTGCTTGGCCATCTCCTCGTCGAAGAGGTCGGGCTCCTCCTCGCGGACCGTGTCCACCACGGAGAACGCGAAGTCCATGTGCATGGACTCGTCGCGGAACACCCAGTTCGTCCCCGTCGCGAGACCGTGCAGCAGACCACGGCTCCGGAACCAGTACACGTACGCGAACGCGCCGTAGAAGAACAGACCCTCCACGCACGCCGCGAAGCAGATCAGGTTGAGCAGGAACGCCCGCCTGTCCTCCTTCGTCTGCAGCGAGTCGATGTGGTCGACCGCGTTCATGTACTTGAAGCAGAACTGCGCCTTCTGGTGGATGGAGGGGATGTTCTCCACCGCGGCGAAGGCCGCGTTGCGGTCCTCCGGGTCCGGAAGGTAGGTGTCGAGCAGCGTCAGGTAGAACTGGACGTGCACGGCCTCCTCGAACAGCTGCCGGCTCAGGTAGAGCCGCGCCTCCGGGGAGTTGATGTGCTTGTACAGGCTCAGCACCACGTTGTTCGCGACGATCGAGTCACCGGTCGCGAAGAAGGCGACCAGCCGCCCGATCATGTGCCGCTCGCCCTCGCTCAGCTTGGCGAGGTCGGCGACGTCGGAGTGCAGGTCCACCTCCTCCACGGTCCAGGTGTTCTTGATCGCGTCCCGGTACCGGTCGTAGAACGACGGGTAGCGCATCGGGCGCAGGGTCAGCTCGAAGCCGGGGTCGAGCAGCATCTTGCGGTCGTCGGGGGTGCTCACTGGCAGGCCTCGCAGGACTCGGGGTTCTCCAGGGAGCAGGCGATGGCGTCCTGCTCGGCCTGGGTCATGGTCGGGGTGCCCACGCTGACCGGGTTGGCCGGCTGCGGCGCGGCCGTGCGGGCGGTGCCGGACGCGGCCTGCGCGATCCGGGTCGCCGGGCGCGAGCGCAGGTAGTAGGTGGTCTTCAGACCGACCTTCCACGCGTACGCGTACATCGAGCTGAGCTTGCCGATGGTGGGCGCGGCCATGAAGAGGTTCAGCGACTGGCTCTGGTCCAGGTACGGCATGCGCGCCGCGGCCAGGTCGATCAGCGCGCGCTGCGGCAGCTCCCAGGCGGTGCGGTACAGCGAGCGCACCTCGGCCGGCAGCCAGTTGAGCTCCTGCACCGAGCCGTTCGAGTCGCGCAGCGCGTCCCGGGTCTGCTGGTCCCAGACGCCGAGCTCCTTGAGCTCGCGCACCAGGTAGGGGTTCACCTGGAGGAACTCGCCCGACAGCGTCTCGCGCTTGAACAGGTTGGACACCTGCGGCTCGATGCACTCGTACACGCCGGCGATCGAGGCGATCGTCGCGGTCGGGGCGATGGCCAGCAGCAGCGAGTTGCGCAGGCCGGTCTCGGCGATCCGCGCACGCAGCGCCGTCCAGCGGTCGGCCCACTGCGGGGCGGCCGTCGGGAAGTGGTCGATGTGCAGCTCGCCGCGGGCGGCGCGGGTCTCGCCGTACGCCTCGTGGCGGCCCAGCTGCTCGGCCAGGTCGGCGGAGCGCTCGTACGCGGTGAGCATGATGCGCTCGGCGATCAGGGTGGAGAGGGTCTTCGCCTCGGCGGAGTCGAAGTCGATCCGCAGCTGGAAGAAGACGTCCTGGAGGCCCATCACGCCCAGGCCCACCGGGCGCCAGCGCGAGTTGGACGTCCCGGCCTCGACGGTCGGGTAGAAGTTGATGTCCACCACGCGGTCGAGGAAGGTGACGGCGGTGCGCACGGTGGCGTCCAGCCGCTCCCAGTCCATCGCGCCGATCAGGTCGGCGGCCGACGCGCCCTCGGCCACGTGGGCGCCGAGGTTGACCGAGCCGAGGTTGCAGACGGCGGTCTCGGAGTCGTCCGTGACCTCCAGGATCTCGGTGCAGAGGTTGGAGCTGTGCACCGTCCGGCCGGGCAGCGCGGTCTGGTTGGCGGCGCGGTTGGAGGCGTCCTTGAAGGTCATCCAGCCGTTGCCGGTCTGCGCCAGGGTGCGCATCATCCGGGCGTACAGGGTCTGCGCGGGGATGGTGCGGACGGCCTTGCCGGCCAGCTCGGCCTTGCGGTACGCCTCGTCGAAGTCGGCGCCCCAGAGGTCGACCAGCTCGGGCACGTCGGCCGGGGAGAACAGCGACCAGTCCTCGTTGGCGTTGACCCGGCGCATGAACTCGTCCGGGATCCAGTGCGCCAGGTTGAGGTTGTGGGTGCGCCGCGCCTCCTCGCCGGTGTTGTCGCGCAGCTCCAGGAACTCCTCGATGTCCGCGTGCCAGGTCTCCAGGTAGACGCAGGCCGCGCCCTTGCGGCGGCCGCCCTGGTTGACGGCGGCGACCGAGGAGTCGAGGGTGCGCAGGAACGGGACGATGCCGTTCGACTTGCCGTTGGTGCCCCGGATCAGGCTGCCGCGGGACCGGATCCGCGAGTAGGAGAGGCCGATGCCGCCGGCGTGCTTGGAGAGGCGGGCGATCTGGGCGTACCGGGAGTAGATCGAGTCCAGGTTGTCCAGCGGCGAGTCGAGCAGGTAGCAGCTCGACATCTGCGGGTGCCGGGTGCCGGAGTTGAACAGGGTCGGCGAGGAGGTCAGGTACTCCAGCCGGCTCATCAGGCGGTACAGCTCCGCCACCTCGCGCACCGACTGCTCGTTGTCGCCGACCGCCAGGCCACAGGCGACACGGAGCAGGAAGTGCTGCGGGGTCTCGACCACCATGCGGGTGATCGGGTGGCGCAGCAGGTAGCGGGACTGCACGGTGCGCAGGCCGAAGTACTCGAAGCGGTCGTCGCCCTGCGGGTCGATGAGCGCGTCCAGCGCGGCGGCGTGCTTCGCGACGAAGGCGGCGGTGGTGTCGCCGATCAGGCCCTCGGCGTGGCCGACGGCGATCGAGGCGGAGAAGGAGACCGAGCCCTGGCTGTTCGCCTCGTCGACGATCTCCAGCGCGAGCAGGCGGGCGGCCAGCTTCGAGTACTGCGGGTCCTCGGCGATCATCGACGCTGCGGCGTCCACGGCCAGCCCGCGCAGCTCGGCGAAGTCCGAACCGGCGTGGCGGCCGCGCAGCGCGGCGGCGGCGACATGGCCGGGGTCCACCTGCGGCAGGTCGACACTGCGGTCGGTCAGCAGCCGGAGCAGCGCGCCGCCCGGGTCGGAGACCGTCGGGGCGGCGGGGGAACCCTGGGCGGGCAGGGTGGCTGAGGCAGCGGTGGTCAAGGCGCTCTCTCCTGGCGGCGATCGGCGGCGGTGGATCGGGGTACCGGGCCGTTCGGGGCAGGGGAGCACAGCGCGAGGGCCGGACGGCGTCGCGTGACGGTGTCATCCCCGGCCCGCCCGCGAGGCCCGGAAGTACTGCTCGTGCTGCAGGCCTCTGCGGGGAGGCCGGAAGGCACGCCGTCGGCAGGTACTCGGACTCGCGGGCTCTGGTCGGAGCCGCCCGCACACCGCTGCGGGGCAGTCCCGGACTCGCACCGGGTTCCCCTGCGTCGACAGCAGGAGTGAGCATACATCTAGTGGTGTCCGCTCGATGCGACACCACATGTTGTGCAGCGCCGCGTGTTGGCGTGATGACCGGTGGTACCGGGGGAAGGGCCGTGGCGGGGCCTGGGAGGGGCCGTGGCGGGGCCGTGACGACCGCCACTGCAGGACCCGGCCGGGGGCCGGCGGCGGGGCCGCGCGAGGTCGCGACGGGGCCGCGGATGGCCCGCGGGTGTCCGGATTGGGAAACGGAATGGTCACCGGGCGGAGCCGCCGTCAGGCGCATGCCCTACGATCTCGGCTCATGAGGGAGCGGAGCGAGGGGGACGCATGAGCGACGGAACGGGAGCGCCCGGACAGGCACCGCAGGGGCAGCCGCCGGCCGCGCCGGTGCCTCCTGCGCCGTACCCCGGCGCGCAGCCGGTGCCACCGGCACCGGGCGGGTTCGGACCGCCGCCCGCCTCGTACGGGCCGCCGGTGCCGTCGCAGCAGCCGGTGGTTCCGCCGGTTCCTGCCGTGCCGCAGCCGCCCGCGCCGCAGCCGGTGCCACAGCCTGTCCAGCCGCAGCCGGTGCCGCCGCAGCAGGTCCAGCCTCCGGTGCAGCCGCAGCCGCAGCCTGTCCAGCCGCAGCCCGTGCCGCCGCAGCAGGTCCAGCCTCCGGTGCAGCCGCAGCAGCCCGTGCAGCCCCAGCCGATGCAGCCCCAGCCCGTGCCGCCGCAGCAGCCGATGCAGCCGCAGCCGCCCGCCCAGGCGATGCCGCCGCAGCAGCAGTGGCAGCCGCAGCCCCAGCCCCAGCCCGTCCAGCCGCAGCACAACGCCCAGCCGGACTGGGCGGCCATGGCCGACCGCAACGAGGCCGAGGCCAAGCGCAAGGGCCGGATGAAGATCATCGTCGCGGCCGTCGCCGTCGTCGTGGTCGGCGGCCTGATCGCCGGCGGTCTGATGCTCATGAAGAAGGACGACGGCGGCAAGAAGACCGTCGCCGAGCCGACCCCGACCGCCACCGCGACCACCCCGGCGTCGTCGCCCTCCGGCAAGGCGTCCGCGAGCGGCAGCCCGAGCGCCGCGCCCGAGGACCCGTCGAAGGCGCTCTGGGAGGCCACCACCGACCCGGCGCCGCAGGACGCGGCCGCGCTGTTCTCGGCGCTCACCGTGACCGTCAACGGCGCCACCTGGAACCGGACCGTGGTCTCGCTCGACTCGCCCTGCTGGGACGGCAACTCCACGGTCGGCGGCCTCGGCAAGATCCTCGGCGACCAGGGCTGCCGCCAGGTGCTCCGGGCCACGTACGTCTCGGGCGACAGCGCGGTGACGGTCGGCGTCGCGGTCTTCGACCACAAGCAGCAGGCCGAGACCTCGATGAAGAGCTACGTCGGCCACCTGAAGGGCGCCGCCGCCCCGGGCTCGCCGGCCTTCTGCGCCACGCCCGGCTGCACCAACACCAAGGCCACCCTGGGCCGGTACGCGTACTTCACCGTCGAGGGCTCCGCCAAGGGCGGCAACACCGCGGACGCCACCGCCACCGCGGCGGCCCCGGGCTTCGGCGAGCACGTGAAGAACCAGCTGCTCCAGCGCGCCAAGTCCGCCGCCCCGGCCGCCACCCCCGCGGGCTGACGCCCGCGCCGGACCCGCAGCGCACGCGCCCCGGCCGGGAAACCGCCGGGGCGCGCCCGTTCGCCCGGGTGCGGGGAGTGTGGCAGGCTCACCGCCAGTCAGTCGTACGTGTGTTCCGGTCGTGACGGCGCAGGCCGGTGCCGGTCAGCTTCCGGAGGAATCGTCCGTGGCCCTGCCCAGAGCGCTGCGCGCCAAGCCTGCCGTGCTGGCCGCGGCCGGTGCGGTCCTGGCCGCCGGGGCGGTCGTCCTGGCCGGCCACGACGGCCGCGCCGAGGACGAGCCCGCGCCCGGGCCCACCGCCCGCAGCGAACTCACCCTCAACGGCGCCGGCCGGACCCTGCCGCCCGAGGTCGGCCGCGAACTGCTGGCACGCGACCCGAAGGCCTCCCCGAACGCCCGGGCCGTCCAGCAGCTCCTCGCCGACCTGGAGCGCGAGGCCCGGGCCGGCCGCTCCGGCGGCACGGTGATCGGCCAGCACGTCGAGGCGCACAACGAGCGCTACAACCCCCAGTACGGCGACTACCCCGGGGCCAAGCAGGTCGGCTACTACTACAAGAAGGCCGCCGACATCACCGGCAGGCTGCCCGGCTTCGTGGAGACCGACCTCGGTCCCGGGTACGGCCAGAACGGCTGGGGCGTCGGCAACCCGCGCTCGTACTCGCAGGGCCGCTGGCCGGCCTGCGCGACCGGCTGGCAGTACACCGACGACGCCGTCGACCTGATGACCGCCGTCTGGTCCGGCCACCCGCGCGCCGAGGACGGCAGCTACGGCGCGTCCGGCGTCCAGAAGAACTGCGACGGCACCACCACCGAGCTGCCCGACAACGGCGGTGCCCCGGCCGGCCTGGTCGGGATGTCCTTCCACGAGCCGTACCCGGGCTCGGACGTGAAGTCCTTCGACCGGGTGCTCTGCTCCTCCTCGCCCGCCGCCAAGGACCCGGCCTGGTTCGGCCGCGTCGTGGACAGCGCGGGCGACACCCCCGAGTACCGCGCCCTGCTCACGGACCTGTCCTACCTGGCCGACCACCTGGAGTACCTGGCCGCGCACGACGTCCCGGTGCTGCTGCGCCCGTACCACGAGATGAACGCGGCCGACTGCGCCCGCGGCTTCTGGTGGTCCGGCCGCAAGCCGGCCGAGTACCAGGCGCTCTGGCGGATCACCTACCACTACCTGGTGGAGACCAGGGGCCTGCACAACCTGCTCTTCGCCTGGACCCCGGTCTCCTGGGACGGCGCCCCCGGCGTCGACCCCTGGGACTACTACCCGGGCGCGCAGTACGTCGACGTGGTCGGCGTGGACGACTACAGCGGCAGCCCGGCGCACCCGATCGGCACCGGCGAGGTGTGGACCAAGCGCTACTACGACGGGCTGGCCGCCTACGGGAAGCCGCGGATCCTGGCCGAGTCCTTCGCCGTCCCGGTCAACGCCCGCCAGCCGGACACCCTGCGCCGCACCCCGTGGACGATCTGGACGGTCTGGGGGCAGTCGCTGACGGACAACAACCTGACACCGGACCAGCCGCGCAACTCGAACGCCGACGTCAAGGCCACCTACGGCAACGGACTGGCGCTCACCGGCGGCTCCGGCACGTTCAACCCCGGCGTCGACTGGAGCGGGCTGCACGTCCGGTGACCGGGAACCCGGCCCGGTGCCGCCCGGTGACTTTGGTTACACGGCGCAGGCCCCCAGAACCCCGGGAATTCCGGGTCCGTTCGCCCGTGTGGCATCCTGTGGCGCGGAATCGGGTAGAGGCCGGGAGCGCCCGGCAGGGGCGGGGGTACGGGAGATGACACAGGCGCGTCCGAACCGCCTGGCCGGCGGCCTCGCCGTGGCCTGGGGGGCCGTGCTGCTGGCCTGGGCGGCGTACAACTGCTTCTGGCAGGTCGGCTTCACGACCTTCGTCAAAGGCATCTTCTACTACGGCGGCTCCTCGATGGGCGCCGAGACCGGCAGCCTCAACTACGGCGCGCTGTACCTGGCCTCGGGCATCCTGCTGCTCCGCGGCCGGGAGTGGGCGCGCGGGGTGGCGGTCGGCGTGGCGCTGGTCGAGGGCTACAACCGGGTGCGCAGCCTGACCGGCGCCCTGCTGGACGAGCCGCAGCGGCACTGGTTCACCGGGACCACCCAGGGCTGGCTGAAGCTCCTCACCTTCGGGGCCGGCGTGCTGGTCGCCGCCGCGCTGGTGCTGCTGCTGGCCGTCTCGCTGCGCCGGGGGGCCGGGACGGGCTGGGCGCCGGCGCCCGCGGCGTGGGCGGGCGGCGGGCAGCCGTCGCCGTTCGCGACGCAGCCGGACCAGCTGCACTGGTCTTTGCGGCAGACGCTGCCGCAGGACCAGGCCCCCGGTCAGCAGCCGGTGCAGCCGCAGCCGTTCGGCGGCCCGCAGCAGGCCCAGCCGCCGGTGCAGCCCCAGCCCCAGCCCCAGTCACAGCAGGCGTGGCCGCAGCCGCTGCCCGCCCAGCAGGCCCAGCCCGCCCAGCCGCTCCCGCACCAGCCCACCCAGCCCGCCTGGGCGCCGCAGCAGCCGCCGGCCCAGCCGCCGGCGCCGCAGCAGCCCTGGCCGGCCCCGCCGGTCACCCCCGGACCGGTCGCCCCGGGGCCGGTCCCGCCGGCCCCCGGCACGCCGCCCCCGCACCAGGGCTGACCCGTAACGACCCGCCCCGACCGGGCGGGTGGACGACCTACCGACCAGACGAGGAACCACTGTCACCATGTCATCAGCAGCACCCGTGCGGACGGTCCTGACCACGTCCCGCGAGGCGGCTCGGCTCGCCGACCGGCAGATGTCGTGGAAGCCCCGGGTCTCCCCGTTCTACGTCTCCTTCCTGGTCATCTTCTGCTTCTCGATCTGGGCGTACGTGCCCAACCCGACCCCGCTCGGTTGGGCGATCACGATCCTCTGGGGCATGCCGGTGTTCGGCGTGCTGATCGGCTTCCAGGGCGTGCTGATGGTCCGCCGCCGGCTGCGGCAGGTCGACAGGATGACCCCGCCGGCGCCGGCCGAGGACGACTACCTGATCGTGCTGGTGCCGACCATCGGTCGGCACGACACCTACCCGGCGCTGGAGCGCTCGGTGCTCTCGTACGTCGAGCACCTGCCGGCGTACTTCCCGTGGATGCGGGTGGACATCCTCACCGAGGAGGGCTGCGCGGCCGCCGAGAAGATCGACGACCTGGCCGCCACCCACCCGCTGATCCGGGTCGTGACCGTTCCGAAGGCGTACCAGACGCCCAACGGCACCAAGTTCAAGGCCCGCGCCAACCACTACTCGCACGAGCTGCGGATCGAGGAGGGCGAGGCCGAGGACGACGTCTGGGTGCTGCACATGGACGACGACACCGGCGTCGGGCCGGACACCGCCGCCGCGGTCGCCCAGTTCATCAACCGGCAGCGCCGCGCCGGGGACGAGGCCAAGCACATGGCGCAGGGCATCCTGACGTACCCCCGGGAGAACGCCGTCTCCACCTTCACCTGGCTCGCCGACGCGATCCGCCCGGCCGACGACATCGCCCGGTTCCGCGCGATGACCGGCACGGGGACGCCGATCGCCGGCGTGCACGGCGAGCTGCTGCTGGTGCGCTCCTCGGTGGAGGCCACCATCGGCTGGGACTTCGGCCCGAAGACCATCGTCGAGGACGCCCAGATGGCGCTGAACTTCTGCCTGCGCTACCCGGGCCGCAGCGACTGGTTCAACGGCCGCTGCTACGGCGCCTCCCCGGCGGGCGTCAACGACTTCCTCAAGCAGCGCGAGCGCTGGGCCTGGGGCCTGGTGGCGCTCTGCTTCAACAAGACCATCCCGCTGCGGTTCCGGCTGTTCATCGGGATGGGCATGGTCAGCTGGGTGCTCGGCCCGCTGCAGCACGTCGGACTCGTCCTGCTGGTCGCGTGGTTCACCGGGACGATGAACACCTCGCCGGTGACCCAGTCCGTGGTGCTGCTCTGGTCGATCAACTTCGCCTACGTCATCTGGACGTACTGGGAGGGCCTGCGGCTCAACGTGGTGGGTTCGGCCAACCACCGCCGCAAGTGGTGGGAGCCGATCGTCGTGGTCGCCGCCATCCCGCTGTTCTCCTTCCTGGAGGGCTGGGGCGGTCTGCGGGGGCTGATCAAGTTCCTGCGCCGCGAGGAGAACAAGTTCGTCGTGATCGCCAAGCCGGCCTGACCGCCGGCCTGACCGGCGGCCGGGAACTGCTGCCAGGAACTGCTGCCAGGACTATGAAACGCTTCGTCATCTTCATCCTGCCGACCACCGTGCTCGGCATCACCGTGGCCGTCCCGCTCATATGGGGCGACCACCCGCTCAAGTTCGACCACAAGCGGCCGACCGAGGTGCACTGGGCCGGGGCCGCCGAGGACCAGGGCCGGGTCTGGGGCTTCGGCAAGGACGCGCCGGCGGCCGAGGACACCGGCCCCAAGGTGGCCCGCCCGTGGGCGAAGGGCAGCCCCGAGTGGGGTGTCCAGGTGTACTGGCTGGACGACCCGGCCGACCCGGAGACCTTCGTCCAGGGCAAGGCGGACCGCATCGTCAAGTACGTGGTCGGCCTGAACGCCAACGCGCTCTCGGTCTCGTTCCCCTTCTACACCACGGGCGGCAAGTCCAACGCGGTCGCCGCCCGGCCGACCACGCCCGGCCCGGAGCGGCTGGCGCTGCTGCTGGACGCCGCGAAGCGGGCCGGCCTGCGCACCACCGTCCGGCCGATCCTGGACGAGGAGTCGCTCCGGGCGGTCAAGGACGGCTGGCGCGGCAACATCGCCCCGAGCGACAAGGACGCCTGGTTCGCCAGCTACGCGACCTTCCTGGCGCCGTACCTGAAGACCGCCCAGGAGCACGGCGCGACCGAGTTCACCATCGGCACCGAGTTCAACTCGCTGGAGAACGCCCCGCAGTGGGCCGGGCTGGTGGAGCAGGCGAAGAAGACCTTCCACGGCGAAGTGGTGTACGACGCCAACTGGGACAACTGGTCGAAGGGTGCCGTCCCGGTGCCGACCGAGCAGACCGGGGTCGACGCCTACTTCCCGGCCAAGTCGCTCGGCGACGACGCCTCGGTGGGCGACCTGGCCGCCAGCTGGAACGGCTGGCTGGACAAGCGCGGCAAGGGCCCGCAGCCGGCCACCAAACTGACCGAGGTGGGCATCCCGGCGCAGAAGGGCGCCTACAAGACGCCCGGCGACTTCTACACCAAGCGCGAGCTGAACGAGCCCGTGCAGGCGACCTGGTTCACCGCGGTCTGCCAGGTGGCGCAGGAACGGAAGCTGGCCGGCATCTACTTCTGGTCGCTCTACTTCGGCATCGACCCGACGCTGCCGACCAACCAGGACACCCCGCGGATGGACTTCGCGGGGCGTCCGGCCTCCGAGGAGGCCATCCGCAAGTGCTTCGCGCAGACCTACGAGGTCCCGCCGGTTCAGCCGCCCGCGGCGGCCCCGGCCGGCTGAGACGCCGCCGGCTGGGTGGCCTTCGGGCTGCTGCTCGGCTTGCGGCTGGCGGTGGGCTTGGGCGTCGGCTGGTGCGACGCGGTGGGCGTCGCGGCCGGGGCCGGCTGCTCCGTCGCGGGTGCCGGGTCGGCCGGACCGGCCTGCGGCGGGGCGGCCGTGGTCGGCGCGGGCTGCGGGGCCGGGGCGTCCGGCGCCGAGGCCAGGACGTCGGAGATCTGCTTCTCCAGCCAGGGCGTCACCAGCCGCATGCCGGCCGGCGTCAGGTGCACGCCGTCGGTGGCGGGGGAGACCAGGTGGCCCTCGCGGTCCTTCCAGAGGCACGTCCCGCCGGGGCAGTAGAAGGCGTTCAGGTCGACCAGGTGCACGGAGCCGGCGGAGGCCTTCACGAAGTCGGCGATCTGCTGGTTGTAGCAGGTGCCCCAGGTCTTGTCGATCGCGCCGTTCTGCACCCGCTCGTTCATCAGCAGCACCCGGGCGCCGTGCCCGCGCTCGCGGACCAGGTCGACCGCGCGGGCGAGCTGGGCGGTGTAGTGGTTGCGGTAGTCCTCGTCGCAGGGGTTGAGCCAGGTGCCGTCCAGGTACTGCTCGGCGGCGTCCCAGCCGAGGTGCAGCACGACCGCCTTGGCCGTGGCGCCGTCCAGCTGCCTGCTCCAGAGCGCGGTGCGGTCCCGGCAGTCGTCGCTGGTGTCGAACTCCACCTTGGAGGTGCCGCGCACCTTCTCCGAGCCGAACACGCCGCAGCCGCTGATCCCGCCGTCGATCACCCGGTAGCGGTCGCCGTGCCGGTACAGGCCGGTGGCGAGGTCCTCCGAGAAGGAGTCGCCGAGCGCGAGCACCAGCGGCTTGGTGTCCGAGCCGGAACGCATGTCGTGCTCGACCCAGGCCGGCAGGAACCAGGCGCCGGCGGTGGCCGTCAGGGTGGCGGCCATCAGCAGCGGGATGGTCGGCCAGGGCCGCCAGCGCAGCACCCGGACCTTCTCGGTGCCGGTGTGCAGCAGCCAGGCCAGCACCCAGGAGACCGGGGCGCCGATCGCCAGCAGCAGCTGCGGCGAGATGTCGTCGACGAAGCGCTGGAGCATCCAGTAGACCGGCAGGTGCAGCAGGTAGAGGCTGTACGAGATGGTGCCGGTGAGCCGCAGCGGGGCGAGCGACAGCAGCCACACCAGCGGGCCGCGGTCGTGGCAGAGCGAGGCCGCGAGGACGGCCGCGAGCGCCGCGACGCCGGCCAGACCGCCCTGGTAGAGCCAGGACTCGTGGTAGTTGTCCACGCTGAGGCTGGCCCAGACCAGGCCGCCCAGCGCCACCGTGCCGAGGCCGGTCAGCACCGCGGTGCCGGCCGGGCCGGACCGGGCCTGCGAGCGCCGCTCGGAGCGCGAACCGGACTCCCCGGCCTCCCGGGCCCGCCGCCGCAGCCGCAGGTACACCACGAAGGCCGCGGTGGCGCCGGCCGCGAAGCCGACCGCGCGGGACTCGGTGCCCAGGTACAGGCGGTCGCTGTTGGAACCGGTCCACATCAGCGGGGCGACGGCGGCCGCGCCGGCGAACAGCACGGCGGTCACCGCGCCGGCCGCGGCGAGCGAGCGGCGGCAGACGGCGTAGATGATCAGCAGCAGCAGCGGCCAGACCACGTAGAACTGCTCGGTGATGCTGAGCGACCACATCGCGGCCAGCGGGTCGATGCCGGCGAAGTGCTGCCAGTAGGCGTCACCGCGTTCCAGCTGGGCCCAGTTGGCGACCTGCGCCAGTGCGGCCAGCGCCTGCGGCCGCAGGTCCCGGACGTCCTTGAGCGGGCTGAACAGGGCGGAGAGGACGACCACCATCAGGACGGTCGCCAGCAGGCCGGGCAGCAGCCGCTTGGCCCGGCGGCGGTAGAAGACGCCGAGGGCTATCCCGTCGGTGCGGTCCAGCTCGCGGATCAGCACCAGGGTGACCAGGAAGCCGGAGAGGACGAAGAAGGCGTCGACGCCGAACAGGCCGTTCTGGAACCAGTTGGTGTGGTAGAGCAGGACGGACGCGATGGCCAGGCCGCGCAGGCCGTCCACCGCGTCGAAGCGCACCGACGGCGGCACCGGGTGGCGGGGCTTGGGCGGTTCGGCGGGGATGGCGTACCGGCTGCCGCGGGGGTCCGGGATGCCACGGGCCTCCCGCATGTCCTGCAGCGTGGGTCCGCTCGCCGTCGAGGGCGCGCCGAGGCTGGGCCCGTCGTACATGAGGTGCAACTCCCCGGATCGATGGGCTACCACGACGTGTCTCGATCAGAGGTTTATATCAAAAGACCTGCTTTGATCGTCCGTCGGCTACCCGGACGAAGGACGCTCCGGGGGCGAACCGACCGTCAGAACGCCATCGTGTACACCAGCAGGTCCATGCCGGGGCGCGGCGCCCAGTCGCGGCCGGGCGTGCGCCGGAAGCCGAGCCGCTCGTAGATCCGGTGGGCGGTCGTCATGTCCGGGCGGGTGGAGAAGGCCATCCCGGCCAGGCCGAGTTCGCGGCTGCGGGCCACGCAGGCCCGGACCAGCGCCTCGCCGACGCCCCGGCCGCGGGCGGCCGTGGCGGTGGCCAGCATCCGGATCTCGCCCTCCTCAGGGGTCGCGATGTCGGCCCACTCCGTGCCGCCCGCGGCGAAGGTCACGCAGCCGAGCACCCGCCCGTCGGCCGGGTCGGCCGCGACGAGCAGCTCGGCCTCCCGGGCCCGGCGGGCGGTGTCGCGCAGGAGCCCGGCGTACGGGCTGTCGGGCGCGGTGAAGCCCTCGCCGACGAAGGCCTCGACGCTGATCCGGCCGGCGGCTTCGAGGTCCTCTTCCCGGGCGGGGCGGATGACGATGTCCATCCGGCCAGTCTGCCGGAGCGGCCGCCCGCGGCGGCCGCCGGGTCGGCGGGCGGGCGGTGGTCCGGGGCCGGACCGGGTCGGGCTCAGTCCGCTGCCAGGTGCCCGGTCTCGTTCCAGTGCGCCGGGCGCAGCCGTCCGTCCGCGGCGCGCCAGAGGCTGGTGGAGCAGTTGCGCACCGGCTCCAGCGCGGTCAGCTGCGCCTCGGTGAGCCGGTCCAGCGCGTAGCGGAGCATCAGCACCGTGCAGTCGTGCGCGACCAGCAGCACGGGCCGGCCGGCCTCCTCGGCGCAGAGGTCGCGGAGCAGGCTGCGCACCCGCAGCGCCACGTCCGCCCAGGACTCGCCGCCGGGCGGCCGGTAGTACAGCTCGCCCATCTTGCGCCGTCTGGCGGCCTCCTCGGGGTGCTTGGCCTCGATGGCGGCCTTGGGCAGCATCTCCAGGACGCCCAGTTCGCGGTCGCGCAGCCGTTCGTCGTAGCGGACGGGCAGCGAGACCGGGACGGCGCCCAGCCCGGCGGCCTGGGCGAGCGCGATCCGGGCGGTCTCGGCGGTGCGCACGTACGGCGAGCACCAGACGCTGCGCGGGCGGTCGGCGCTGGGCAGGCCGGCCCACCAGCGGCCGAGGGCCTGGGCCTGCTGCCGGCCGTGCAGCGACAGCGGGATGTCGGCGTCCCGGCAGCTGATCGGCACGCTCAGCGCGCCGGCCGCCTCGGCCAGCTGGAACTCCACGTTGGCGGTGGACTCGCCGTGCCGGGTGGCGATCAGGACGGACGGCAGCCGGGTCTCCGGCGCCGGCGCCGTGACGGGCGCCGTCGTGACGGGCCCTGCGCCGGGCGGCGCCGTGACGACCGGCGCCGCCGCCGCGCCGAGCGGTGCGCCCGGCGCGTGGGCGGACTGGTGCTGGCCGTTGAGAGTGGTGCCGGTTTCTGCCATCGCCGCTGCTCCCCGTGGGTCGATCAGTGGGCCGGTCGGCCGGCCGGCTGCCGGCTCGTCCGGTGGTACCCGGTGCGTGCGGCCGTTCATACATATGATCGCGCCGCCTCCCCCAGTGTTCACGGGGGAGACGGCACGATCACAGGGCGCGCGCACGGCCAATCAGTGCGCCGCCACGGGCTCCGGCGCGTTCTTCAGCTCTTCGTCACCGGATTCGGCGCTGTAGTCGCCCGGCCGGGTCTCGTCCGGGCCCTCCGGCGCCCCGACCGCCTTGAGCACCAGCGTGAGCACGACCGCGACCAGCAGGTTCAGCACGAAGGCGGTCAGCCCGATGTAGCCGATCTCGCCGATGCCGGGGATCTCGGCCGCGTTGCCGCCGAAGTGCTTGGTGGCGGGGCTGGCGATGCCGTAGGCCTTCCAGGTGCCGTAGACCATGCCGGCCAGCCACCCGGCGAACAGCGCCCAGTGGTGGAACCAGCGGGTGAACAGGCCGCCGACGATGGAGACGAAGGTCTGCAGGATCCAGAGGCCGCCGAGCAGCTGCAGGTTGATCGCCGCCTGCTTGTCCATGGTGAGCACGAAGGCCAGCGCGCCGACCTTCACCAGCAGCGAGGCGATCTTGGCGACCCGGGTCTCGTCGGCCGGGGTGGCGGCCGGCTTCAGGTACTCCTTGTAGACGTTGCGGGTGAACAGGTTGGCCGCCGCGATCGACATGATCGCGGCGGGCACCAGCGCGCCGATCCCGATCGCCGCGAAGGCGACGCCGGTGAACCAGTCCGGGAACATGTTCTCGAACAGCTGCGGCACCGAGAGCTGGGCGTTGAACTTCTTGTCGCCCTTGCCGATGCCGGCCGCGATCGCCATGAAGCCGAGCAGGGCCAGCAGGCCCAGCATCAGCGAGTACGCGGGCATGATCGCCATGTTGCGGCGGACGGTGTTGCGGGACTTGGAGGCCAGCACGCCGGTCACCGAGTGCGGGTACATGAACAGGGCCAGCGCCGAGCCGAGTGCCAGCGTGGCGTACGTCCACTGCTTGTTCTCCGGCACGGTCAGCGCCTTGGACGCGCTGAACTTCTGGCCGGCCGCCTCGAAGATGTGCCCGTAGCCGCCCAGCCGGATCGGGATGTAGATCACCGCGACGATGATCACGATGTAGACCAGGGCGTCCTTGACGAACGCGATCAGCGCCGGGGCCCGCAGCCCGGAGGAGTAGGTGTACGCGGCCAGCACGCCGAAGGCGATGAACAGCGGCAGGTCCTTGACGAACCAGTTGGCGTCCGCGCCGCCGCCGACGCCCAGCACGTCCAGCACCGCCTGGATGCCGACCAGCTGCAGCGCGATGTACGGCATGGTGGCCAGGATCCCGGTCAGCGCCACGACCAGCGAGAGCGGCTTGGAGCCGTAGCGCCCGCGCACGAAGTCGGCCGGGGTGACGTAGCCGTGCACCCGGGAGACGGACCAGAGCCGGGGCAGGAAGAGGAACACCAGCGGGTACGCGATGATCGTGTACGGCACCGCGAAGAACCCGGCCGCGCCGGTCGCGTACACGGCGGCCGGGACGGCCACGAAGGTGTAGGCGGTGTAGAGGTCGCCGCCGAGCAGGAACCAGGTGACCCAGGTCCCGAAGCTGCGGCCGCCCAGGCCCCACTCGTCCAGGTGCAGGGCGTCGTCGGCCTTGCGCCAGCGCGAGGCGAGGAAGCCCATCACGGTGACCAGCAGGAAGAAGAGCACGAACACGGTCAGGGCCGTGACGTTGACGCCGTTCATCGCGCGCCACCCGCCTTCCGGACGGCCTTGCGGGCCTTCTCGTCCCGGTTGACCAGCAGGTACGCGGCGACCGTGAACACGGCCGAGACCGGCACCCAGAGCAGCTGGTACCAGTAGAAGAACGGCACCCCGCCCTGGTACGGGTCGGTCTTGTCGTACGAGGACACCCAGAGCATCGCCACGATCGGGACGAGCAGGGCGAGCCCGGCCAGCACGCGCTCCGGCGTCACCGCGGGAACGGGAGTCGGGCCGGGTGGCTCGGGCATGACAGGTTCGGTGGCATCGAGGTCTGACGACATGGTTCGGCTCCGCTCGGAGGGTTCACCCCCTGGGCGCCGCAACCCTGAGGAGTCGCACGCGCCCCCCGTGAGCCCGCCGAGCAGCACCGGTGGTGATCAGCAGTCAGTACGGTCGCGAAATCTAGAGCATGAAGTGATCCATGTCACCGGATATGACAGAACTTCCCGCCATCCGGACGCTCGCACGCTGCCCGAACGCAACGGGCACCGGCGTACGCGCCCGCGTACGCCGGTGCCCGGTGGCACGGAGGGCCGAAGGGGGTGCCCGGACTGCTCCTGCGGGGTCCTGCCCGGACTGCTCCTTCAGGGCTACTCCTGACCGGGCTGCTCCGGGCGCTTCAGCCGGGTGATGAACTTGTAGCGGTCGCCGCGGTAGATCGAGCGCACCCACTCCACCGGGTCGCCCTCGGCGTCGAAGGAGTGCCGGGAGAGCTGGAGCATCGGCAGGCCGAGGTCGGAGCCGAGCAGGCCGGCCTCGCGCGGGGTGGCCAGGGTGGTCTCGATGGTCTCCTCGGCCTCGGCCACGGTGACGCCGTACACCTCGCGCAGGGCCGCGTACAGCGAGTTGTGCTTGGCCAGGTTGCGGCGCAGGGCGGGGAAGCGCTTGGCGGAGAGGTGGGCCACCTCGATCGCCATCGGGTCGCCGTTGGCCAGCCGGAGCCGCTCGATCCGCAGCACCCGGCCGCCGGGCTTGATGTCGAGCAGCGGGGCGAGCCGGTCGTCGGCGGTGATGTAGCCGATCTCGATCAGCCGGGAGGTGGGCTCCAGGCCCTGGGCGCGCATGTCCTCGGTGTAGGAGGTCAGCTGGAGGGCCTGGGCGACCTTGGGCTTGGCGACGAAGGTGCCCTTGCCCTGGATGCGCTCCAGCCGCCCCTCGACCACCAGCTCCTGGAGGGCCTGGCGGACGGTGGTGCGCGAGGTGTCGAACTGGGCGGCCAGCGCCCGCTCCGGCGGGACGGGGGTGCCGGCGGGCTGGGTCTCGGTGAGCTGCAGCAGGTGGCGCTTGAGGCCGTAGTACTTCGGCACCCGTGCGGTCGGGTCCGCGCCCTGCGTCGGGAGGTTCTTCACCTGGGGGTCGTTGACCTGGGCCGTGCTGCCCCCGTCGCTGCTCATCGGACCTGTCTCCCGCTTCTCGCGCGGCCTTTGGGGGCCCCGCCACATCGTTAACAGCTCACATCGTTGCATGTATGGCTACGGAACGAATACCTCATCACGCGATGAACGATGTGCGGTGTCGGCTTGATAACGGGTGGTCCGGATAGCTCGAACAAGCGTTGACACGCCCATTGGTCTAGGCCAAGCTCCAGGCAGCTGGTCTACACCACTAGGCCGGTCTCTACGAATCCCCCCACCCGTCCGCTGGGGTCCGCGGCTCATTCCTCCCGCTTTGCGCGGGTCTGCCGCTGCCGCCCGACGGGGGTAACCCAGGCATCCCTCAGGAGGATGGCGTGAAGCGTCAGCTCATCGCGGCGGTCGGCGTCGCAGCAATGGTCGTCGGCGTGGCGGCTTGTGGTTCGGACGCCAAGAAGGACGGTGGCGACGCCAAGGGCGGCTCGTCCTCCGCCGCGGCCAAGAGCTACAGCGGCAAGACCCTGACCGTGTGGCTGATGGACGGCTCCGCCCCGAAGGGCTGGACGGACTCCGTCAAGGCCGACTTCGAGACCGCCTACCCGGGCGCCAAGGTCGACTTCCAGATCCAGAAGTGGAACGGCATCGGCGCCAAGGTCACCGCCGCGCTGTCCGAGGGCTCCGTCGACGTGCTCGAGGTCGGCAACACCCAGACCGCGGGCTACGCCGCCACCGGTGGTCTGCTCGACATCACCAAGGACAAGGCCGCCCTGGGCGGTGCCGACTGGGCGGCGAACCAGAACGACTCGGCGATCCTGGAGGGCAAGCAGTACGCCGCCCCGTGGTTCGTCACCAACCGCGTCGTCGCCTACAACAAGGACCTGTGGGCCAAGGCCGGCCTGAGCGCCGCGCCGAAGACGCTGGACGAGTTCTACGCCGACCTGGACAAGCTGAAGGCCACGGCGGGCGTCACCGACCCGATCTACATGCCGGGCCAGGAGTGGTACACCTACTTCGGCCTCCTCACCAGCGAGGGCGGCAAGCTGGCCAAGAAGGACGGCGACAAGTGGGCCGGCGGCCTGTCCTCCCCCGAGGCGCAGAAGGCCTTCGAGACCTACAAGAAGCTGCAGAGCTACTCGGCCACCGGTCCGAAGGACAAGGACGAGGCCACCCCGCAGCAGAAGGACGTCTTCGGCAAGGGCGACATCGGCGCCATCATCGGCCTCGGCTGGGAGCTCCCGAAGGAGGACGTCCTGCCGGCGAGCAAGATCGGCTTCTTCCCGCTCCCGGGCAAGACCGCCGACAAGTCCTCCGGCGTGTTCCTCGGCGGGTCGAACCTGGCCGTCGCCCAGGCCAGCAAGAACACCGACATGGCCAAGGACTTCCTCAAGATCGCCCTCAACGACAAGAACGAGGGCCTGGTCGCGGCCGCGGGCAACGTCCCGAACAAGGCCGCGCTGAACAGCCAGGTCACCGGCGACTTCGCGAAGGCCGCCCTGCCGGCCTCCGCCAACGGCGCGATCACCCCGAACACCCCGAACTGGGCGAACGTGGAGAACGAGCCGAACCCGATCAAGGAGTTCCTGACCGGCGCCCTGACGGGTGACTACGCGGCCGCTGCCAAGAAGGCCGACGACGAGATCGCGAAGCGTCTCAACCAGAAGCAGTAAGCAGTCGAGCGGCGTCGCTCACCGGCTCCCGGCGGGGTTCCGGCACCTCTACGACGACGCCGACCTGCG